>JADLDX010000396.1 GCA_020846515.1 Pirellulaceae bacterium | reverse complement strand
GTGAGGGCGGTCCAAAGCGATTTGCCGAGATGATCAGTGGGCTGCTGCGCATGCTGTCCTGATCAAAGATACAAATTTTTTTAACCAAATAACCTACCAACTGGTAGATAGGGTTCTGGTAAGCTATGACAACGCCAAACTCCATTACATTAATCCTCGGCGGCTCGACAGGCATAGGGTTGGAAACAGCTCGAAGGTTGATCGAAAGCGGAGATACGGTCCTAATAGTCGGTCGTGATCATGAAAAGCTCGACGCTGCGAGAGCAAACCTAAAAGGGCCAGGCTCGGTCGAAACCCTTTCTGTCGATCTTTATGATGGAACCCAAGTCGACGCTCTTGTCGCGAAGGTCAATACCGACACGCGTCACATAAGCAAACTTGTCAACTCAGCAGGCTATTTCAAGCCGACGTCATTCCTCGATCATACAAGGGCTGACTACGACAAATATCTCGATCTAAATCGCAGCATATTCTTTGTCACGCAAGCAGTCGCGAAGAACATGAAACGACACGGTGGCGGATCGATCGTCAACATCGGCTCCATGTGGGCTAAGCAAGCAATTAAAGCCACGCCATCGTCAGCGTATTCGATGGCAAAGGCTGGTTTGCATTCAATGACGCAGCACCTCGCGATGGAACTGGCCGACCACAAGATTCGCGTCAACGCGGTCTCACCGGCCGTGGTCGTGACACCAATCTATGGCGCTTTCATCGAACCGTCCAGGATTGAAGAAACGCTGCAAGGTTTCAACGGATTCCATCCGATCGGCCGTGTTGGTCGGCCAGAAGACATCGCGTCCATCATTACTACCCTTCTGTCGGTCGAACAATCAGGGTGGGTTACTGGCGCTGTGTGGGACGTCGACGGCGGCGTTATGGCTGGGCGAAACTAGTTTCCCATCACTCGATGATTAACCTTATTGAAGGACACTCAAATGCAAACGATGGATAACCTCAAGAAACTCCGCAAACTCGATCAAGCGAACAACGATGGCTGGAAGAAGTTCCAGCAATTCAATTCTGCGGCAATGGCCCAAGGCGCAATCTCGGTCAAGAACAAGGAACTTATCGCAGTCGCCGTCGCACTAACCACGCAGTGTAACTACTGCCTCGAGCTGCATCGCCAGGGCGCTGAAAAAGCCGGCGCAGCATGAAAGTCGAAAGCACAATCCATTTCGGCAACCAGCGCAAGGCCAAGCCCAAGAAGCCTGTCCAAGGCCGCATCCCCAGAATCGCCAAGCTCATGGCCCTGGCTATCAAAATGCAGGGGATGGTCGATCGAGGCGAGGTGGCAGACTACGCAGAGCTGGCGGAGCTGGGCATGGTGTCCAGGGCTAGGACGAGCCAGATCATGAATCTGAATTTGCTGTCACCGGCGTTGCAGGAGCGCTTGCTATTCCTGCCCCCGGTCGAGTCTGGTCGCGATTCGATCACGCTGCGCGGGCTGCAGGCGGTTTGTTTGGAGGCAGATTGGGGGAGGCAAGCATTGAGCCGCTAATTTGGATACACTGATAAGTGTTTCCCGGCGCAAATGCCGGAGAATTACTTGTTCGTCATTGAATCAAGGTGGGCATGCAACTAAACCCGAATCACCCGACAACGAAAACCGATGATGCGAACGTAAATGAAATACGGAGCGTCGCTGCTCCAATGCAGTTTGAGAGCGACCGACTCAACGATCTCGATAGGAAAGTGAATAATGCGAGGCGGGTTGCTGACCCAACGCCGCCAATTGCCTTCTACATAGCCGCAACATTGGTTGCCGTTGGCACGTTTTTGATCTTGCCATTTGCTGAATCTTTCCATGCGTTTTTAATGTTCTTTTCTTTCGCGTTCGGGCCATTGGTTCTTGCGATGCTACCAATGTGGCTCTGGCGAAATTTCATGAGTCAGTTAATCCTGATTTTCGCGGCGATTGCGTACGCCGCTTGGTTTCTTTTGATATACCTGCTTGTACGGAATGCTCGGGATGCGATGGCTGTGGTATTGTTCTCTTATATCGGGCTAATCGCCAGTCCGTTCCTTCTTGTTATTTGCGGTATTTCTCTAACTTTTCATTTGTGGAGAAGTCGAGACTGATCGAATTTGAGACGTAACTCAACCATCAGTTTGTGGAATATGAGCAGTATCGAGACTGAGGATCGTTTGTCGAATGCAAGTGATGCTGCAATCGCGACGACATCGGCAAACGCCTTTTCTTCCAAGCGCTGGCGGCGCACTCCGCGTCCGCTCGCTTGTGCAGTCGCACTAATTGTTGGAAGCGCATTGGCTTATGGCCAATTCCTTCGCGTAGAACAGCATCACAAGACACCTCCGCCATCGCGCTCAGTTGGTTGGCCATATCCTTTCGCTTGGCAAGATTCACCCTCCAGTCCACTTCATTCCCTACGTTGGCCTAGCCTGGTCGGCGACGTCGGCTGGTGGATCGCTATGTTCGTACCGGTGTTGATCACGGCTGAGCGAATGGCACCCCGCGCTCGTCTGTCTGCGCAGTCACAAATTAGCCTTGCTGCCGCAGCTGTCATACTTTTATTTGGGACTGATTGGATGTCACTTCGTCGAAGATTTGATGACGAGCCGGGACGAGGGTTCTTTGAATTAGCTCGGATTGCTGTCGGC
>JADLDX010000395.1 GCA_020846515.1 Pirellulaceae bacterium | reverse complement strand
TTGGCTATTCAGAGAACTTACCCGAGTGGAACTACGAGCTATTTCTCAAACATGTCGTGCCCGAGCAAGTGGAAGATGTCAAGCGACAATTCCAAAGCTGCTATGAGACTGAGGCTGACTGGACGCTCGAGTGTGAGATTCTGCGCACCGATGGCGCCCGTCGCTGGTTGTTCGCGCGTGGGCAGCCCGTTCGGGACCACCATGGCCAGGCAAATCGCATGTACGGCACGATCAGCGACATAACAGACCGCAAACAAGCCGAGCGGTCCTTGGCCGATAGTGCAGCGCACGTGCGTCGCATCATCGATAACATGTTGGGCTTTGTTGGTGTATTGGATACCGACGGTCGGTTGCTGGATGCCAACGGTGCCGCGTTGAAGACCGCCAATATCTCCCTGGATATGGTGCAGGGTAAGTACTTTTGGGACTGCTACTGGTGGGAATATGACTCTTGGGAGAGCAACCGCTTGCGAAATGCTGTCCAGCGGGCGCGAACGGGCGAATCGGTCCGTTATGACGCGCGTGTGCAGATGGCCGGTGGGCAGATAATCGACATTGATTTTATGTTAGTACCTGCTTACGACGACCAGGGTGTCATCACACATTTGATCCCGTCGGGGATCGATATTACCGAACGGAAAGTCGTCGAGCGCGCCTTGCGCGACAGTGAGTCGTTCACGCGATCTGTGCTCGAGAATATGGCCCAATTCGCTTGGATGGCTGACGAAACCGGCGCGCTGTTTTGGTACAACCAGCGCTGGTACGATTACACTGGCACTACCCTGGAGCAGATGCGAGGTTGGGGGTGGCAGGCAGTTCAGCATCCAGACTTTGTGGACGATGTTACCGCCAAGTTTAAGCACGCCATAGATCATGGTATCGAATGGGAGGATACCTTTCCGCTGCGGGGACGCGACGGTGAATACCGCTGGTTTCTATCGCGAGCCATGCCCATTCGAAATGCCGATGGGCAAGTAATTCGTTGGTTCGGGACCAATACTGATATCTCTGAACGCATCCGAATCGAGGGAGAGTTGGAGCGAGCGCGCCTACAGGCCGAGGCAGCTAACCAGGCCAAGAGTGATTTTCTCGCAAACATGAGCCACGAGATACGCACGCCGATGACTGCCATTCTCGGGTTCGCAGATCTGCTCAATGCCACCGACGAGGATCAACGCGAAAAGGTCGAAACGATCCGCAGGAATGGTCAGTTTCTACTTGAGTTGATCAACGATATTCTTGACCTTTCCAAGATCGAGGCGGGCAAGATCGAAATCGATGTGCTCCGCTTCAGTCCGCGAAAGCTGATCGAAGACGTGTGCTCGCTGATGAACGTGCGGGCCGTCGAATCCAATCTCGAATTGAAGGTCGAGTTTCAAGGACCGATACCCGATGTCATCGAAAATGATCCGATTCGTGTGCGCCAGATCCTGATCAATTTGGTTGGGAACGCTATCAAGTTTACTCACGAAGGTTGCATTTGTTTGCGGTTGAGCTATTCACCACAGCGACGAATGCTCAACTTTGATGTCATCGATTCAGGCATTGGTATCTCGGCGGAGCTTCAAGCCAAACTATTTCGTCCGTTTGAACAGGGCGATTCATCGATCGTCCGTCGGTATGGTGGCAGCGGTCTGGGGCTGGCGATCAGTCAACGCTTAGCGCATGTTTTAGGTGGCCAAATCGAGGTGTCCAGCCGTGTTGGACAGGGTAGTACCTTCACGCTCTCGATTTCCATCGGCGAAGTGCCCGATATGCGGTTGTTGGAAGTGGAAGCCACGGGCAATTGTTGGACATCGCATGACATTGCTAAAGAGTATGGAGACAACTATTTAGGCCGCGCGACCGCCACCAGCGATGTGGGCAGCGGTCAACTGAACGTTCGCGTTTTGGTCGTCGACGATCGACGCGATATTCGCTTTCTAACCCAACACTTTGTGCGCCAGATTGGTGGCGAAGTTCTGTTGGCTGAAAATGGAAAGCAGGCGTTGGCGATCGCCGACCAGGAACGCCTGGCCGGTCGTGGCCTGGATATCATCTTGATGGATGTGCAGATGCCTGAAATGGATGGCATCACGGCTACGAAGCACTTGCGTGGTACGAATTACACCGGGCCGATCATCGCGCTGACGGCCAATGCGATGGATAGCGATCGTCAAGCTTGCCTGAGCGCAGGGTACACCGATTACTTGAGCAAGCCTATCGATGCTACGCAGTTGATCGACATGTTGCGCCGCTACTCGAAAAGCGCTTCATTGCCCTCGCATGACTGAGGCGAGTTTGCCCGCCTGTGACACGAATTGTTTTGGCTCACATGTATAACGGCATTGGAATTGCACTCATTCAGCCGGCGTCGATCATGAGTCGGGCTAAACCGTACGCTAGCGAGCTTGCGGCTGATTAGTAGCGGAACGGCGCGAGCCGTCCGGTACCTGAATAGAAGCGGCTCGGCGCAAGCCGTCCGGTACCGACGTTGATTTGCTAGGAAACTCACCGTACGGCTTGCGCCGTTACGCTACAAATCCGAAGGGCTTTCCGCGAGTCGCTTAGTAGATGGTTGGTCGCTGACTCCCACACGCAATTTAGTTTGAGACCTAAAAATGATGGGAGTTCCACGTCGCGAGATACTGATCGTCGACGATTGCGAATCTGACCGCCAGGCTATCGAGCAAGCGCTGCGAACGGATCGCAGTTGCCGTTACCATTTTCATCAAGCGGCGACTGGAGCGCAGGCGCTGGAAATGGTTCGACAGGCTAATGGCACCATCGATTTGATCATTCTGGATTGGCATCTGCCCGATATCACAGGCATCGAGTTCGCTCGCTCGCTCCGCGGCACATCCCAGATTCCGCCTTACCCAATCGTGTTGCTGACCACTAGTGGTTCTCCCTCCATTGCCCAGGAGGCCTTGTTGGCTGGCGTGCAAGACTTTTTCACTAAGTCGATGGTGCATGCTGATATCTTGCCGTTGGTCACTCGTAATGCGATGGAACGCTTTCGACTCATTCAGCGTTTAGTTCGCAGCGAACGCGATGCGCGCGAAGCGAAGGTGCGAGCTGAAGATGCCAATCGTGCCAAGTCGATTTTTTTAACCAGCATGAGTCACGAACTGCGAACGCCGCTGACGGCCGTGTTGGGCTTGGCTGAGCTGCTGTTGGACGATCCCCATGCGTGCGACGCGCGGCAGATGCTGGAGATGATTCAAAGCAACGGTCAGCACCTGGCTGAACTGCTTAACGATATTCTCGATTTGGCCAAGATCGAGGCTGGCCACTCCGATATAAAACTTCTACCGTGTGAGCCCCTGCGCATCATTTATGAACTATGTACATTACTGCGCTTTCGCGCGGCCGATGAGGGTATCGATCTGCGGTTGGAGTTTCATGGTGCTCTGCCCGCCAAGATTACCACCGATGCGGTGCGATTGCGGCAAATCATGATGAACTTGATCAGTAATGCGATCAAGTTTACCAAGGGTGGCACCATCGACGTGATCGTATCTTTCGAAGAAAAGGCCTACACGCAGTTACTGCGTTTTGACGTCATTGACACTGGCATCGGTATTTCGCGCGATAATCAACAAGCAATTTTTCAACCATTCGTTCAGGTCGGCGATAAAGGCAACTTTAGAAGCGGAGTCGGATTGGGCCTGGCCATCAGCCGCTCGCTGGCCTTGGCGCTTGGCGGCGATCTGAGTGTGGTTTCCGAACTCGGCAAGGGGAGCACCTTTACACTTACCGTGCGCGCCAACGAAGCCAACACGATCGGTGTTATGTCGCCGGAATACTATCAGCGAAATCAGTCGCCGCCGACCGGGCAATCGCGGCCCGACGATTTTGATTGGCATACGCGACGGATCTTGGTGGCCGAAGACACTCGGGCCAATCAATTTTTGATTCGTCGCATGCTAGAACCCAGTAGCGTGCGTTTGGATTTCGTCGATAACGGCCAGCGTGCCGTGGCCGAAGTCATCAAGGAATCCAAGGGGCCGATGCCATACGACCTGGTCTTGATGGATATGCAGATGCCGGTTCAAAGTGGATATGATGCCACACGTCAACTGCGAGCTTTGGGCATGAACGTGCCCATCATCGCCTTGACGGCCGCCGCCATGGAAGGCGATCGCGAGCGCTGTTTAGGTGCCGGCTGCAACAACTATCTCAGTAAGCCCATCGCGCGCAAAGAGTTGTTTGCTGCCGTCTCGCAGGTCTTCCATCAATCGGTCGCGGCGCACTGAGCCAAGGGCGAAGATTGCCAATCGTTTAACAGTCAGCCGCAGGCGTACTCGGCATACCGGGTAATGCCCTGGAGCTAATGCGGCGATGAAGAAACCGTGGGCTAGCGCCCTGCGGCTGATACCGCCCCATCGTTTAACAGTCAGCCGAAGGCGTACTTGGCGTACCGGGTAATGCCCTGGAGCTGATGCGGCGATGAAGAAACCGTGGGCTAGCGCCAATACGGCTAAGCGGTTGGGCGTGTCCGAGG
>JADLDX010000394.1 GCA_020846515.1 Pirellulaceae bacterium | reverse complement strand
ATCTCGAGTGGTCCTGTGTCATACCCATACAGTCAATCGGACATGACGTATGACCCCCAAGCACGCAAGCAACCGGTCCGTCCGGCTGTTACTCGATCCGTGGCCGACCGCCGGTTGACGGGCGCAAGGGGAAAGATAAGTGATGGTGGCCAAGCGCACGAGCCGCTCAGCACAGCCCAATCCGACGTATCAGCCGTGTCCAGCAGACGTATTGTGCCAAGTCGAGAGAACATGGTTCGTGAGCGGTCCAGCCAGGTTGTACCCGCTTCGGCCATCGAACCGGCTCGTCTCCCTCCGCTGAAGACTGAGCAAGCCGAATTCGATTTAACATCATCGCGGAATCCACTACGCGATAAGTAGAACGTAGCAACCGGGAGGCCGACGCGGGTAACGCTGTGAAGCATTTTAGAAGCGGAACGGCGCAAGCCGTCCGGTATATCCCGGCAGTAATAGGAACCGGAGGGCTTGCGCCCAATCTCTACAATTGCTGAACCGGAGGGCTTGCGCTCAACCGCTACAATTGCTGAACCGGAGGGCTTGCGCCCAACCGCTACAAATGCTGAACCGGAGGGCTTGCGCCCAACCGCTACAAATGCCGGATTTGACGGGGTCGCGATGGGCGACCTCGATTGGCGAGGATGGTCGGGTGGTTGGGAGGCTTGTCTCCGCAGAAGCGTCGACCTCCCGCACGCGATAGGCCGCGCGAGCCGGTCTAATCATCTCATTCGATAGAACACTGGCAAGTTGCATCTTCGGTCCACCATCTGGCTTCTTCAGTCTGGCTTCTTCAGTCTAAATGCAGTGGCGAGCTCCAGAGGTGGCTAGTAAACTGGGAGAACAAGTAGGTCACCCAATCCGGGGCATCTGAAACTGGCTGTTAACGAGCAAATGTCATGAGTGTGGATCCAATGACCTGGGTGGTCGGCATGGCGGGCTGCTTCGTCGACTGGATTGTTACCAGGTTTTGGAAGCGTGTATTGCTCTGCTTCATACCGCTCTTTGTGGCTCTCGCGGTAGGTGGTCTGGTTGCCTATGGCAGCTTGCTCAACCGAGACGAATTGGCGGACCACTATCTGAAATTGGCGGACAAAGAAGTCGCCGATTGGGAAAATGAGTGGGCGCCGCAAAGTCAACCGGCCGTCGATCCCAAAGCAGCCTCCGCCAAGCCGTCCGACTCAAATGCTGCATCCACTTCTGAAACAAAAGACTCAAACACTGATAACTCGCCGGAAACATCAGCGGGGCCGGAAAAGCCAAAGCAAACGATTCCCGAGTTTGCGGAGCTTCTCTTTCGACGAGTGCAACAGCTGCAGAAGAATGATTCGCGCAGCGTGTTCTTCGTGGCGATGGGGTATGTGCAGCGCGGTGCCATGCAACAGGGCTTTAACATGCTTAACCGCATCGCGCCGGAGGATCGCATTGGCTACTTGCCTGCGCATGCCTGGCTGGCTGAATACTATCTGAGTCGACCGCTTACCAACGTCGACGAACTGCGCGTCGCACGTCATCATGGCGAAGCAGCCATGCGATGGGAGCGCATATCGCCGAAACTCTTGGCCCTGATCAGCAAACATTATTACCAAACCAATGATTTGGATGCATCGGTGCGAGCGTTGCGACAAGCCGCTGATAAAGACGCCAGCTTCCATCTGCCACTGGCCAAGGTGGCCGGGGCTCGTGAGAAGTACTTGTTGGTTGCCGAAGAGTCGATGAGCAAATCGCTGGCTTACTTCAAGGAGAAGATTGCCAAAGAACCGCACGATTTTCAGTCTCGATTGTTACTGGCTGATGCGTATCTTCATAATAAGCAATTTAAAGAGGCTGAGAATGTGCTCTCAGAAGGGCTCAAGTTGGCCGATAGCCCCATCTTGAAGACGGCGCTGTCTGAGGTCTATCGCAACGTGTTTGTGGCCACCAGCCAGTACAGCGATAACGAATGGTCGGGCAATATCGAATTGCTCGACCGCGCTTATCGACTGGATCCTAATAACATGCGAATATTCGAAGAGGTTGCCAGGTTAGTCCGTATCAGCGGCAAATCTCCAGATGATGAATTGATGGCGCAGCTGCAAAAGACTCTTGCATCCGGCAAATCCACTTCGATTATGCATACGTGGATTGCTGAGTATTACTTGATGAACAATGATTTTAAGAAGGCCATTCCGCATTTGGAGCAAGCGGTCCAGCGAGACCCGATGGCGTCGCGCTGCTGGAATAACCTGGCGTTTTGCCTGGCTGATGTCGATGCTAAACGACTCGAAGAAGCACTCAAGTGCGCCAATCAAGCCTTGCAAATCGCCCCGCGGGTACCCGACTTCCATGACACACGCGGTACGGTAATGATGAAAATGAATCGTCCTCGCGACGCTATCGCTTCGTTCGAACAGGCGATCGAATTGGTGGCTCAAGGCGGCGGGGCCTTTCCTCCACAACCCGGTTATCATCAGCGATTGGCTATGGCCTACGAATCTGCTGGGAACGAAGCGATGGCCAAGACACACCTGGAAATGGCCACCAAGGTTGAACAGCAGCTTCAATTGGCGCTGGAAGCTCAGCGTAAGACAGCTGCAGATAAGAAAGAGGCAGACAAGAAAGCTGGGGAAAAGGCGGCTGCAGAGAAGGCAGCTGCAGACAAAGACGCTTCAGACAAAGACGCTTCAGACAAAGATGCTGCAGACAAAGATGCTGCAGTGAAGACACCTAATCAGGCATCAGACACGTCGCCCGCCCCAGGTGCTTCGAAAGAGTCCGACTCTAATGTCACTGATGCAAAAGCCACTGAACCGAGCAAACCAGCGGATGCTGCCCCGGTCGACCCGGGTGTTACTCCAACGCCGACACCAGCACCAGTTCCGGCAACACCAGCACCGGCATCATCGCCTTCATCAGAGCCAGTTACTGTGCCGTGAGTCTGGTCGAGATTTTCTTAGCCCGTGGCCAGCAACAAAGCAACTCACTCGCGCTTCGCGTCTTGGCTGGCACACAGGACCCGCCACAGGATTACACCTGGGGACAATTGACCGCGATCGTGGCCCAAGTTGCCGGTGGCTTGCAAGCATCATTAGCAGAGCCATCACTGGAAGCATCCCAAGAAGCATCACAGGTTCGCGATCCGGATGCGCTTCAGAGTCAACTCGTCCCGCCTCTGCATGTCGCCACATGGCTACCAAACGGCCTGCCCTGGATTGTTGTCGATCTAGCGACTCAACTTCTGCACTGGGTCCATGTCGCATTGGATCGAAGATTGTCCTCTCATGCGACTATGCAACTGGCCACACACAGCAGATCGCGTGTCTTGATCGTGCCGGACGCTGAAACGGCCAATCAACTGGGCATCGAATCTGGTCAAGGCCCCTTACTGGTCAACTTCGCAGAACTGCTTCAATCAACCTGTACGCCATACAGTCTGGATCGTTGGCCTATGCCGTTGGACGATCAGCCGGCCCAAATACTTTACACATCAGGTACTATGAGCCAGCCGAAAGGCGTGGTGCTGACATATGGAAATTTGACCAGCAACGCTCGAGCAAAATTGGATGCGGCTCCGCAAATGGCCAGTGACATACGGTTGAATATCTTGCCGTTTGCCCATGCCTATGCGCGCACCTGTGAATTATCCACGTGGATCATTAGCGGTAGTCAGTTGTGTATCGTCAACGATTGGAACGAACTGCTGCATTGGGCACCTGTGATCCGTCCCACGTTAATTAATCTGGTGCCGCATCTCGCGCACAAGTTAGCAGGCTTGCTGGCCAATGACGCGACAAGTGGCGCGCACATTCTGGGTGATCGATTAAGACTTTTGCAGGTCGGCGGTGCAGCCTTACCGCTTGATGTTTGGAATCGATTGGCGAAAGTTGGTTGGGCGCCTCTCCAAGGCTACGGCTTGACCGAAACGTCACCTGTGATCTGTTCCAATCGTGCGGGCAGCCAACGTCCGGACAGTGTGGGTTATCCCGTACCAGGCGTCGACCTGAGAATCGATGAGCAAGGCATTTTATGGACGCGCGGTCCACAGGTCATGCAAGGTTATTGGCAAGAGCCAAGGCTCACGGCGGACAAGATTGTGGACGGCTGGTTCCGTACCGATGATCTGGCCGAAATGGCCGACGATGGGTCGCT
>JADLDX010000393.1 GCA_020846515.1 Pirellulaceae bacterium | reverse complement strand
GATAGGTTACTCACATTCGTTTCACAGTCAGCCGCAGGCGGATTTGGTTTTTTTGTGGGTGGTACTGGGAAGTGGGCAACGCTGTGAAGCATGTTTGCACTTGCAACCCGGCATTTGTAGCGGTGGGGCGCACGCCCTCCGGTTCCTATAACTACCGGGATATACCGGACGGCTTGCGCCGTTCCGCTTCTAAAATGCTTCACAGCGTTAGGTTGTGGGGGAGTACGCCTGCGGCTGACTGTTAAACGAGTACGCCTGCGGCTGACTGTTAAACGAGTTATTGCAAATACTGGAACTCTTTTGCACACATCAACACATGGGCCAACTCTCGTAGGCTGTCAGCGGAACCGTCGCTAGCCAGGCCTAAACAAGCCTCGAGCTCAGCCGCACTGGGCTCGCGGGCAAAGGCAGTCACAAACATGGTCTTGACGCGCGCGGCGGGATCGGACAGTTGTCCGGCGACTTGCTGACTCCAACGTCGTGACATCTCGTGCACCAGCGGATCATTGAGCAAACTGAGCGCTTGAGCTGGTACGTTGGAGAGGTTGCGTTTGCCAACCGTCGTGGCTGGCGGTGGTTGATCAAAGGCGACCAGAAACGGATCAAGGAAATTGCGTCTCACTTCGACATACACAGCTCGGCGGCCGGCTCCATCCAATGGTCCGCTTTGTCCAGGACGGCCACGACCTGACATCTGTTCCGTCAAATGCACTTTCACACTCTCGCCGCCGTGCGTTCGATCCAGTGAGCCACTGATCATCAACAACGAATCTCGCAGTTTCTCGGCGCTCAGTCGGCGTACGGCTCGGTGGCTGAGGTACTTAGCTGTGGGATCAACTTCCAACTGTTCCGCCGTAGGCAGACTGGACAGTTGATAGGTGCCACTGGCACAGATCTCGCGAACCAACCATTTTAAAGACCAATCGTGCTCGATGAATCGCAGAGTCAGGTAGTCGAGCAATTCGACATGGCTCGGAGCACCGCCCAGCAGGCCGAAATTATCTGGCGAGTCGACCAGACCTTGACCAAACAGATGCAACCAGACGCGATTGACCATGACACGACTGGCTAAAGGATGTTTGGTGGAGGTGAGCGAGGTGGCCAACTCGCTTCGGCCGCTGGATGTGGGACTGAGGAACTGCTCACCCCCCAAGGCTTGCAGGTCGCAGCGTGGTGTCAACTCGCCGCGTTTGTGTGGGTTGCCACGGATCGCTTGGGGCGCATGGCGCGGTGTACCTTCGTGCATCGCCAAGACGCGTGTGGGAGCTGGCGTGGCAGCGGCCTCTGTTTCCAAAACATCTCGCTGAATGCCAGGTGCCAGTTCTATCGGCAGCGGCACTTCATATCTCACGCCTTCCGCCACTGCGCTGCGAATCAACTCGATGCGGTGCAGACGTTGGTCCTTGAGTGCGGTTTCAGCCGACCATTGGAGCAATTCATCGACGATTCGCGACTTGAGCGCGTCGCGCCAGGATCCGCCCTGCTCCACGCCCTCGCTCAACCAGCGCGGTGACAGCGGACTGACCGGCTCCGGCGGTGGCGAGTTGCATAGACGGACTTCGCTCAGCTCAAACCAACTGTTCTCATCATCATCGATCGAAATATAACCGGGATGGCCGAGATACTTATTCAAGTCGCCGCCATGGACCACCCAGCCCCAGTCATTCGGCTGGTCGATCGGTTTACGCAGATCTCCAAAGAGCAGCCCATGAAACTCAATCATAAAGTAGTTGTCGACCATCACGGTTGATTGAGCCGACTTGCCGCGCATACGCAGAGCGACGATTGGATGCGTGACATCGAAGGTTGGCGAGCGTAGCGAGAGTTGCTGCTGCTTGCCCAAGGTATGCGATGCAAAGCAGTCTGGTCGGGTCGGGAGGATCCCAAGTGGATCCAATGGCATGAACTCAAACGGCCTGGCACACAGCTGTGCCAACTCAGGGTCTGCCGCTTCGACATACCAGCCAGCCGGCAGGCCTTTTGAAAAGTCGGCCAGTTGAACACTTTCCGCATACCACTTGGCGTAGCTGTCTGCTTTGGCTGCCAGGGCTACTGACGCAGTCTGACACTTGTGAGCCAGCTCTTCCTCAGTCTTGCATTCAGCCAGTAACAACAAGCTATGAAGAGGATGTCCCGCAGTGAATATTCGGCGGGCTTCATCTAACTTGCCACGCATACGCTCGACAATCTGATCTAGCCACTGCATTACCGACTCTCGATGGCTACTGTCGCTGGAACTTGCGCTGGAGCCAGTATCCGATTCGGGTTTGGTTTGGGGCTTGGCCTGTAGTTTGGACTGGGCTTGAGATTGTTGGCCAAGCGAAATTTGCGACTGAATATGGTGGACCAGATGGCGATTGTGCTGGGCGATCTTGCCATGCGGATCGTCGGGCGCGTAGGTGCGTCGTGAACTCTGCATGATACCGACCAGGCTGGTGTAATCGGTGGCGCTGATGGCGTCGAATTTATGATCGTGGCAGCGGGCGCATGCGACGGTTAAGCCCAAGAAGACTTTAGAGTACACATCGATTTGGTTGTCGATGCGTGTGGCTTCGTCACCCCATATATCCACTGGCGCGTGCAAACCTTCTCCCATCCACCACCAACCGGTAAGGGTCAGGGATTGATTCACATCGGTCAACGGATGTCGACGCGGTGTCCGCACGGTATCGCCGGCAATATGTTCGTTCACAAACGTGGCGTACGACAGGTCTCCGTTGAACGCATCGATAACGGCATCGCGATAACGCCAGGCATGACGGACTGGGTAATCAAATTCATGGCCCAGGGTTTCGCAGTAACGCACCAGGTCGAACCAATGACGTCCCCAGGTGACGCCGAATTGAGGTGACGATAACAACTCGTCCAGCGTGTGCAGGTAGAGCTCTTCAAACTCGGGCGTGTCGGTGCGTTTATGCTGGGCAAATCGACTCCACTGCTCTTCCGATGGCGGCAAGCCCGTCAAGTCGAATGCCAGTCGGCGGAGCAACTGATGCGGCGTGGCGCTGGCTGAGGGCGAGACAGCGAGGCTTTCCAGTTTGTGACGAATGTAGGCGTCCAAGGGACGTTTGGGCCACGAAGAATGCTTGACCGTTGGAGGCTGGCTGTCGCGCAGTGCCTGCCAGGACCAATGCGATTGAGCCCGATCTTTTAGCCAATCGGGACCAGAGGCTGGTGAGTGAACCTCGCGTTCGGGCCAGGGTGCACCAAGCTCGATCCAACGTTCCAAGGTGGCGATCTCTGGCTTGGTCAGCGGCTTATCCGGCGGCATGCGATCCATACCTTGACCGCGCACCGCATGGATGAGCAAACTTTGTTTGGGTTGGCCGCTGAGGATGGCGGGTCCACTATCGCCGCCGAGCATGGCTAGCTCGCGGCGATCGAGTTTCAGATTGGCCTTGGGGGCCTCGAGGCTCGAACTATGGCAACTCAAGCAGCGCTCGGCCAACAGCGGTCGCACCTCGCGCTCAAACCATTCATCGACGTTCGACGCCGTCTGGGCGTGAACGATCGTCGTGAGCGCCGGCCACCCGCTTGCGCACGTCAGACTGATAAACAGAGGCAGGAGTAGTTTTTGTAGGGCAGGCATAGGTGGGTAGGTGGGAGTAGAGCGTGCGGTGCAATTTCAGAACTGTACCGCTGGTTCAGGGCAGGTGTAGTCCAGCGCCAACTCACATTCTACTCCGCCGGTACCTACTTGGCATCAGCCATGGCGGCCAGTTGAACTACCGAGCGATTCTGCTCTTTCGCTAAATAGTCTCGTCCATATTTGACATTCACGTGATCCCAAGGCAGTTTGGCCGAGACTTCATACGGTTCGTGCAGTTGACGTTCGACGTCGATGTTGCAATCGGCCAGGGCCTGCCACCAACGCTCGGGCTTGAGCATTTCGTCCCAGCCATCCAAGCGGGCTCCGCGTTGCCAGGCTAGTTCAATGGCATCGCACGTGCGGCGATCACCGCGACTGATGACGCCTTCTAGCAGACTGGTTTCTACGCTGTGACACTTGATATTCACCGAACGAATCTGGCGACACTTCCAGAGATAGTTATGAGCCCATTGGAAGTACTCGCGACGCTGCATGCCATTCCATTGATAGGGCGTATGCGCTTTAGGGACGAAGTTCGAGACGCTGGCAGTGACCTTGGGGAAGCGGCCTTTTTCTTCTTTGCCGATGCGCGCGATCGTTTCTGCCATCTCCACGATGCCTTCCAAATCGACTGGGCGTTCGCCCGGCAAGCCGCATAAGAAGTAGAGCTTGACGCTTTCGTAGTTGTTGCGAAAGGCGACGCGGCAGCCTTCGAACAGATCGTCATTCTTGATCTTCTTGCGAATTTGCTCGCGCATGTCGTCTCGAGCTACTTCCGGAGCCAATGTCAGACCGGCACGACGATCGTTTCCGATTAGTTCGGCGATCGATCGCAATTGTTCGTTGACCCGCAAGCTGGGAATCGAGATGTTGACGCCCAGAGGATTAAACGTCTCCTTCATACGCTTGATCAACTCAGGAAAGTGTGGATAGTCGCTGGTCGAAAGCGATAGCAGGCTGATCTCGTTGAGGCCCGTCGTGCGGTAGCTTTCCAAGGCGGCTTGTACGATGGTCTCGACGGTTCGGAATCGCAGCGGTCGTTTGATCACCGTGCTCTGGCAGAAGCGACATTGCCAAGGGCAGCCACGCATGATCTCGATAGCGATACGATCATGCACACATTCGACAAACGGTACTACCGGCGCGGTCGGTAGCGGGATCGATTCCAGGTCTTGAATCACGGAGGGCTGGATCGTTTCGGGGATATCGCTGCGCAGTCGATTGAGCGCGACGATGCGGCCGTTGGCATATTCAGGTTGATAAAAACGTGGGACGTAAGCAAAGGGCAGGCGCACGGCGAGTTCCGCCAGGGCCTGCTCACGCTGCAGCCGGCCAGCTTCGCCGCCCAAAAAACCATCGCGTTCACGCGCGGCCCTGCGCAGCTCTAACCAGGTGTCGCAAATCACAGGTAAGGCCGGTTCGCCGTCGCCCATGACAAAGACATCCACGAACTCCGCCATCGTCTCTGGATTCTGGGTGCACGGGCCGCCGGCCAGAATCAACGGATCGGCCATCGTGCGTACGCGACCACGCAGCGGAATACCGCCCAGGTCCAGCATGGTCAGCACATTGGGCGAAGAAATTTCGTACTGTAAAGAAAATCCAACCACATCGAACTGATTGAGCGGCGTGTAAGTTTCCAGGCTATATAAGGGGACTTGATAGTGCCGCAATTGGGCTTCCATGTCCGGCCAAGGCGTGAAAGCTCGCTCGGCCAGCCAGTCCGGGCGGGCATTCATCAGCGAATAGAGAACTTGCAAGCCGTGATGGCTCATGCCGATGGTATAAGCATCCGGAAAGGCCAGGCAGAGTTTCCCCAAGACTTCGTGATGATTTTTGCGTACGATATTCCGTTCACCGCCCGCATATTGACCAGGCATCTTGACCTTGGGCAGGATATGGCGATTCAAGACGTCCTTGATGGCGTTGTTCATGGCAATCGGAGCCTATCGTGTTTGGGTTAAGAATTCGAGCTGGCGTGGTCTTCATATTAACCTTCATCCCCGATCCAAGCGAGTAGTAGCCCCCATGGCAACCGAATCACCTCTGCACCTGGTCGCGACGGTATCGCTGCCGTTTGAAGCCGAGCACATTCAGCAGGTGCTGCAGTCGGCTGGTTTAGAAGTCTACGTGGATGGATTGCATGGTGCCAATAACTTTGCCTTCAATGCCACCATGGGTTCCATTAAGGTCAGAGTTCGAGCGCCCGATGCCGCGCGGGCTGAGGAGATTTTGCGTGAAGCGCGAAACAAGGTCGGGACGGCTTGGTACTGCGGTCGCTGCAGCGAGACGAATGAAGCCAACTTTGACATGTGTTGGAAGTGTGGTGGTGAACGAACCGAAGTAGAAGGCCAGCCCCCTGCGAGTACTGCCCCAACAGCAACCTCCAGGCCCACAGTCCACCCCGACGATTTGCTCAGTCCCTACCGCACCGGTGATAGCAATGCAGGGTTCAACCCGAGCCCTTACGCCACGCCCGGTTCGCCTCCCTCGGCCCCTGACCCGGCCCAGGTCCCCAGTTCAGCGCGTGACGAGCAGGCACTGGAGGAATTGGACGATGTCATACAAAGAGCGTATCGAGCCAGTGTGTTTGGCCTGGTCACTTTGCCGATTCTCCTGCACATCTACTCATTGATCACGTTGCTCGGAGCCCTGAGCATCCCGGCGCCGTTTTCACCGCGGAACACTTGGCGTTTTCGAATCGCCATGGGCATCAATCTGGCGGTAGTCGCTGCATGCGTCTACATCGTGCTGCAAATTCGAGCGTCGTAACATTCGAGCGTCGTAACATTCGAGCGTCGTAAGAGAGTGCGGATTGGGGTCAGTTGGGGTTTTTCAAATAATAAAAGCGGCCATCTTCGGCTCCGCCTAAAAAGTCGGGGGTGCCGTTGCGATCGAAATCGACCGTTGTGGGGCTGACATCGTGGCCCTCGATGTTTTGACCGGCGAGGGTGCCGGCTTTTTGGAAACGCCAAGCACCGTCGGTGCGGCCCAGGCCACGATAAAGGTCAGCATTGCTCGAGTTGAGCAGGATGTCCAGTTGTCCATCGCGATCCCAATCGACGAAGCTCAGCTTGCGCCGGCCACTGCCACCGGCAGAGCGGTCATTGAACCGCAGCGGCCGTCCCAGTTCGTCGTGTAAGACGCGCTGCGGAGGGAGCAGAACCAACTTTTCACCGCGCCGTTCGCGTTGGAACAATGCCAGATAACCTTCGGTATCGAGCATGACCAGATCGACCAGTTGATCGCCGGTCAAGTCGATGACGACCGGAGTGGTTCGCCACTGCGTCACCAGCTCTTGGCCCGAGGGCTGCCACCAAGTCCATTTGGGTCGACGAGGCATTTGGTGATCAGCGGGCCACTCGACATCCACAGGCTGCGGGGCTGAGATCTTGGGCTCAGTTCGCGTGCCTTCATTTTTGAGCCACTGTACTTGCCCGATAATTGAGTTGAAGACGATGTCCAATCGACCATCATGATCCCAGTCGGCCACGCTGAAAGTTGTATAGCCCCACTTGGCTTCGGCCGGCCCTTGAATACTCAGATTTGGACCCGCCATGATGCGAAACGGTTGGCCATCGACTTGGACAGCTACCGGCGCGGCCCATTTGGGAAAGCCGTTGATTGCCGGTGCCTCGCCTAGGTTTTCGAAGAACTCGATCGTGCCGGCCGTGTTGCCCGAAAGAATATCCGTATCGCCATCACCATCCCAATCGACACCTACTGGTGTGGCCAATGCGCCGCACTTGAGCGTCTCGGCTTTCTGCTGAAAGAAACGCGGTGCGAGAAAGGCCGGCGTAGTAGGTCGGCCAGCGCGTGAGGTGACGTTTTCGATCAAAGCCACGCGGCCATCTTCGTCTCCGACAATCAAATCCGCGTCGCCATCGCGATCCCAATCGAAGGCCACCGGTACGATCATCTGCAGATCCATCACCAGCGGCTGGCCTGCGGCCGTCTTCAGCCGAACGCCGCGCGCAT
>JADLDX010000392.1 GCA_020846515.1 Pirellulaceae bacterium | reverse complement strand
TTACAAAGACAAGTTCGACTTGTTGACCGTCTTGGACGCAAATGGACAGGCTCGTCCCGTGAACAACGCGGCGGACTGGCAAGCGCGACGAGCTCACATATTGGCCGGAATGCAGCAGGTTATGGGGCCACTACCTGATCAGTCCAGCAAATGCGATCTCGATGTCAAGATTCTAGAAACGGAGGAACTACCCACGCTCACTCGATACAAGATCACGTATATGGCTGGCCCTGGAGACCTCATACCGGCCTACTTGCTGGTACCCAAAAATCTTAAGGGCAAGGCGCCGGCCATGCTCTGCCTGCATGGCACCAGTGGCCCTCGCGGTCGCACGGCCGGGTTAGGTGCCGACTATCCGCGCTACACACTTGAACTGGCAGAGCGCGGATATGTAACGATTGCCCCTGATTATACACTGCTGGGCGACAATCAAACCGATCCCAACAGCTTGGGATATGTCAGTGGCACCATGAAAGGCATATGGGCTCACATGCGCGCGGTCGACTTATTGGTCGCCAGGCCTGAAGTGGACAGCGAGCGCATAGGTGTCATCGGTGTCTCGCTTGGAGGACACAATAGTTTGTTCGTCGCCGCCTTCGATCCGCGATTGAAGGCCGTCATCACCAGTTCCGGTTTTGATTCCTTCTTGGATTACATGAAGGGCGATCCCACGGGTTGGTGTCAGCAGCGGTACATGCCGCGTATCGAAACGGTCTATGGCAAAGACCCCAAGAAGTTGCCGTTCGATTTTCCCGAAGTGCTGGCCGTCATCGCACCTCGACCGATCTTCATCCATGCTCCACAGAGCGATAGCAACTTTGTGCTAGAGAGTGTGCGCAAATGCGAGGCTTAGGCCAAGAAAGTCTATGCTCTCTTAGGCGCGTCACAAAACTTGCAAGCCATATACCCCGAGGGTGGTCACGGATTTCCGATAGAAGCCCGCGAAGCCTCCTACAAGTTCCTTAGCCAAACCAGTGTTAAGTAGGCCGGCATTACAATCATCAACTAATTTACCAATCAACTAATTTATCAATCTGACTGGATTCAAGATGTTCAAATCGTGTCTGGCTGTGTTGTTGATGGCCAGTTGTGCTCTGGCCGACGACCCGGTCTTCTCTGGACCGCAGGTGGGTGAGAAGCTGCCGACATTTCAAGTGCGCGGTGTGCTTGACGAACTGGCTGGCAAAGAAATGGATTTCGTCAGCCAGGCCAAGGGCGATCCCATCGTGCTGGTCTTCGTGCACCAGGTCAGTCGACCAGCCATCAGTTTTGCGCGCATCTTGAGTGGCTACACCGTTACACGAAAGAAAGACGGACTGGCCACGGGGGTCATTTGGTTGGATGACGACGCAACCACCGCCGAGAATACGGTGAAACGCATCAAACATGCGTTGACAGCCGAAGCCCCCTTGGGCGTATCGCTGGATGGCCGTGAAGGACCGGGCAGCTATGGTCTCAATCGCAATGTGGCCCTGACGATTTTGGTGGGCAAGGACAACAAAGTCACCGCTAACTTTGCGCTCGTTCAACCAAGCCTGCAAGCCGATCTCCCGAAGGTGCTCGAACAAATAGTTTCCGTCGTTGGCGGGACGGTCCCCAAGCTATCGGATCTGCCCGGCATGGGAGAGATGATGGGCCGTAGTACGACTGGGGAAGACCCCAACGAACTCCTGCGACCATACTTGCGTCCGCTTATCCAACGCGATGCGACGGCCGAACAGGTCAAGGCTGCCGCTGATAAAATCGAAGCCTTCGTAGCCGATAAACCCGCAGTCAAGAAAGAACTCATTCGAATCGCCAACACGATTGTCAATGGTGGCAAGCTGTCGAATTACGGTACCGAGCCTGCGCAGGAATATCTACGCAAGTGGGCTCAATGGATGCCAGCAGAAAAACGTGAGACCAAGGCAGAAGTCAAACCAAAAGACAAATCCAAAACCAATTCCGAGCCGCAGGAACGCCGGCCATGAGTAAACTGTTGGCGCGTGCCATCGATGGAACCAGGCGCGGTCAAGTTAGCCGGCTGATGATCAGACTGGCGATCGCGCTGACATTCAGCTTGGTACTTGGTCCGGCGCTGGAACCTCGTGCGCGCGCAGCTGACTTTGATACCCAGATTATGCCGGTGCTTACGCGATCCGGTTGCAATGCGGGTGCCTGCCATGGGGCGGCGGCTGGGAGAGGCGGTTTTCATCTTTCACTATTGGGCAGTGACCCAGCCAGCGATTACGCAGCTATCGTACATGGCTTGGAAGGTCGACGAGTCCATCGCTCGGATGCCAAACAAAGTTTGTTAGTGCGCAAGCCCACCGGTGATCTAGCGCATGGTGGCGATGTGGCATTGGATGAAAACAGCCGCGGTTACCAACTCGTGCTGCAGTGGCTGAGTGCCGACGTACCTAGAGGCACCTCTCGTATCCTGACCGAACTTCGGGTCACGCCTACTCAATTGGTGGTGCAGGCCGATCAAAGCGATTTCAAACTTAGCGCGATCGCTCGATTTGATCACGGTCCTCCGGAAGACGTCACCGACCTGACGCTGTTTACAGCAGAAGACGCGGATGCAGTTGCCTTAGAACTCGAGACCAACACCGGGCGTATCTTGCGTCCGGGCCAACATGTCATCATTGCCCGATACCTTCAGCAAGTTGTCCCGATTCAAATAACGTTACCAGTGGGTACGCGCAAGATATCTTTGGTATCCCGCCCTCGAAATAACTTTATTGATCAAGCAATTTATGAACAATTGGAGCAACTGCGTCTGGCGCCCGCCGACGGCGTGGATGACCTGACCTTCTTACGACGTGTGACGCTCGATTTATCTGGTCGTTTGCCGACGCGGGAAGAAGTCGAACACTTCAGCCAAGAGACGGCCATCGATAAGCGGCCACGCCTGATCGACCGACTACTGGCCAGTTCCGCCTTCGTTGACTACTGGACACTCAAAATATCGCGGCTGGTTCGCTTGCATTCGTTGCCTAATGAACCCCAGTCGCTGCGCACGTACAGCGCGTGGCTGCGCGATTCGGTCGCTCAAGGTCTGCCTTGGAATCAATTCGCATATGAACTGATCACCGCCACGGGCGACTCATATGAGATCGGACCGGCCAACTTTGGACGCATGGTTGCCGATGCGCGAGCACACGCGGAATTGGTGGGTAGTGCATTGATGGGCGTACGACTGGGATGCGCCAATTGCCATGATCATCCCTTGGACAAATGGACTCAGGATGATTATCACGGACTGGCAGCCGTGTTTGCGAAACTGGATCGTGGTCGAATTGTCCAGCGTCTGACGCGCGGTGATGTCACTCATCCACGCACAACCGCCCCTGCCCTGCCGCGTATACCAGGCCAGCGCTTTGTGGCTCAAGACGAAGATGCGCTGCATTCGCTGGCCAATTGGATCGTTGACAATCGGCATGGAACTCTGGCTCGCGCGCAGGTCAATCGACTCTGGTCTGCCATGTTTGGACAAGGACTAGTGCAGGCCACCGACGATTTGCGAGAAACGAATCCAGCCAGCCATCCACATCTGCTGAATCAATTGACCGATGAATTTATTCAGCATGATTATGACCTGCGCCATGCATTGCGACTGATAACGCACTCTGAGACATATGCTCGTCGCAGTACACGCGAAGGCGATCGCTTCTACGCGGTCACCAAAAGCAAGGCATTGCCGGCTGAAGTACTAGCCGACGCGTTTGGCGATGTAACGGGTGTGCCCTATCATTTCTCCACTGACGTTCAGGGCTATGGCCAACGCAATGAACCTGCTGATTCGCGCGGTCCGAACGCATCCGAAGAACTTGTCTATCGGAGGGCTGTGCAATTGCTCGATCCGCTAGCGCCGGCTCCGGCTTTGGATACGCTGGGCAGGTGCAATCGTGCCGCCGGATGCGACGAGTCAATCCTTAGCCATTCTGGCTTGGCCACACAACTGCACCTGGTTAATGGTGACTTGATTAACCAGCGGCTGTCGGCACCTGAGGGCAGATTGCGGCAACTGTTGTCCACCGGTCACTCGAATGCGCAAATAGTGGACGAATTTTATCACCGAGCATTGGGCCGACCTGCCTTGCCCGCTGAGTCCGAGGCCTGGCTCAAGAGACTTGACGCGCCCGAGCCTGACGAGCGACAAGCACTACTGGAAGATTTCCTGTGGAGCCTGCTCTGTAGTCAACAATTTCAGCTTAATCACTAATTCGGTCTAGTCCCATGACATCGACACGATCCAAACGACCTGAGTTCGACGCGTTAAGCACCCTTCCCTTGCGGCGCGACGCCCTGAGATGGGGCACGTTGTCGGCACTTGGATTTGGCCTGGTCGATTGGCTGCGTTTACAGGCCGATGGGGCAACAAATCCAGCGGCGCCGGCCAAGTCTTGCATACTAATTTGGTTAGATGGCGGCCCTAGCCACCTTGAGACGTTTGACCTCAAGCCCGATGCACCGCTGGAGGTGCGTGGGCCATTCAAGCCGATTCGCACCAATGTGCCCGGCATCGACATCTGTGAGCATCTTGAACGCACAGCCCAGTTAGCTGACAAGTTCGCCCTCATTCGCTCGATGACTTCGCCGCTGGGTGAACATGGTTTGGCGCATCATTATCTCCTGACAGGCTACAAACCGTCGCCGGTGATTGAGCATCCGAGTTATGGGTCGGTAGTTGCCCATTGGCGTTCGCGCGATCCACAGCTCTTGCCGCCCTATGTGACGATCCCAGATTTGCGGGCTGGAGGAGCAGGCTTCTTGGGAGGTCGCTTTGAACCTTTTGCCACCGGTGGCGATCCATCCAGGCCCGATTATCGCGTACGCGATATTGATCTGTTTCCTGATGTGACGCCCAGTCGCCTAGCGCGCCGGCGCGAGTTCCTGCAAGAGATCGACGCAATTCAGCGTCAAGTTGAAAACAGCCCACCTGTGGCCGATGACGCTATGGAGCAAGCGTTTCGGCTCATGACTTCACCTGCAGCGAAATCAGCCTTCGACCTACAAGCCGAATCGGTTGCCACCCGCGAGCGATATGGCACACGCATGCTGGGCCAGAGTTGTCTCATGGCGCGACGCTTGGTGGAACGCGGCGTGCCCTTCGTGTCGATTGGCCACACAGGC
>JADLDX010000391.1 GCA_020846515.1 Pirellulaceae bacterium | reverse complement strand
GCCGCTGAGTCGTCGAAGACCGAATACCCGACCAGAAGATTGATGATGAACCGCTTTTTTTTCACAAAGCGGTTTAAGCGGCGAGACAGCCGCTGGCTCTCCGCTGTGCGCAGCGCCAAACTCCGTCGACAGAGTTCTTCCGGTGATTGAGAGGTGGTATTGGATTGTTGCATCAGCACGGTATGTCGCAACGATGGAGTCGAAGCTCATGCCCAATATTCGCCCGTAGCCAGCCATTATTGGAAGTGGAGCTACGATTTCGGCAAATCGCTCAACGTAGATACAGCGGTCTCAAGTCAAAATCGCCGATTGCGCTGGCAGGCAGTCAGGTGCGATGAAACCTCCGTGATCGGTTGCCGACTCAACCCGGAAAACGACTTTGACGACCGGGTTTTCAGCGGGTCGGTCGAGGCCCCACCGGCGCAGGATATCCTGGTTGTAAATTACAGCTGTTGTCAACGACCTGGCAGAATCCCAAAGCGATGAAGTGAACGACCTGATTCAGATCGCACGTCGGTGGCCTGTCCAGTTATTGTCACGCAAGCAGCACTCGGTCAGTTGGCTGCTTTCGTTGGTGCGGCAAATCGAACGTTGACTTCAGGCTTGGGTACTTGCGACGGAACATCCTGGACCGTCAAAGCTTGATCTATGTTTAGCCACGTGCGTTGAGTCTCGATGGATGCCGCCGCCTGCTCCTGGTAGTGCTCTTTTGTGTTCTGGGAAAAATCTCCTTTAAGTATCGCACGCTCAGCCATTAGCTTGAACGACCATGGGAGGTACTGAGAGGATTCAACGGGGTGCTCTACCTGCACCCAGCCGCGGGGCCCGATGCGTGTGACACGAAAGTATTGGCAGGAAATGGTAACGTTGGCGAAGATGGGTGTCGTGTTTGTAACGTCTTCAGGGGAGTCGCGTGTGGTCATTTGGCTGGCCGACACACTATGGGCGGTAAACAGGTTATACGCTGGTGGGAACTTAATCCAGTAGATTTGTCCCTCGTTGAGGAATTCAGCGACGCCCTTATCCCTGTTTGCATCGGTTCTTTCGTCCGCAAGGGCGATGATCGTGGGCGTTAAAGCGGCAACGATCAAACACAACTTCACGATTAGTCGATGGAATGTTGCCACGTGGTTGTCCATATCGGTTTTCTTCGCTTTGTAACGACTCGAACTGGGGTGCTGAGCCGAAGTCACGGCGCAGTGCTATCGAGGATTGTAATTGGACGAGATTGTCACTCGCCAGATCGGAGCGTCAGATTTTCTGTGACCATAGGAGAATACGTGACGGCAAAGGGCAGGATGTCCGCGGTGGCGAGGGAAGGCGTTTCGATGGCTTGTCGAAATGATGACAAAAGTCCTTCGAAGAAGCTTTGAGTATTGTCGCGACCTGTGCCTGCAGCTGTCCAATCCAAGTCACTCATGTGGGCGTGACCTTGGTTACAATGTTGTGGATGGTGATTCTGAGCGTCGGTCCTGTTCTGCGAACTACTATGGCGACCAAGATTTCGGCGCGTCGGTAGATGCTCCACCGAAGCATCCAGGCGAACATCTTGAATAGAAGGCAGTCGCTGGGTGGTGATGCATGATGGTTGCAGTAACGGGTGGCTTCAGTGGATCAGAGTCTCTGGCGTGGACCCACATGCCACATTTCGAGCATGACGAACACGGTACAAGATACTCGCGTTGCTGTGGCAGGATCGTTGCGATGTATACAATACGCGGCAGCATTCTTTCAACACTCAGGGATCGTCATATGTGCCCATTTGCCCTCCGGTTGTTCTTTGTTGTGGTCTTGACGCTGTTTTCTGCCACGCAGTCGCCTGGTGCCGAAGATGAACGGAACCAAATCGCCAAAGAGTTGATCCTGCCGGGAGAATCGTTCCTGATTGAAGGCTGCCCGTCGTTCATTCTGCTACCAGCCGAAGAAAAGCGACAGAAGTCGCAACCATGGATCATGTACGCCCCGACGTTGCCTGGTTTACCCGACAGCCATGAAAAATGGATGCACGAGAAATTCCTCGCGGCTGGCGTGGCCGTAGCCGGCATCGACATCGGCGAAGGTTACGGCAGCCCGCGATCGCAGGAGTTGATGACGGCGCTTTATGCTGAATTGACTTTGAAACGTGGTTTTGCTGCCAGGCCCTGTCTGCTGGGCCGCAGTCGCGGTGGTCTCTGGGTCAGCAGCTGGGCGATCGCCAATCCCGACAAGGTCTCGGGGATTGCCGGCATATACCCGGTATTTGATTTGCGTACGTATCCGGGTCTTGCGAAGGCTGCTCCGGCCTATGGAATGACAACAGAAGAACTGGAATCCAGTTTGTCGCAGCATAACCCCATATCGCATGTGGACGTGCTGGCGAAGGCGGGGGTACCGGTCTGCATTATCCATGGTGATGACGACAAAGTTGTGCCGTTAAAAGACAACTCGGCCGTCTTCGCGGATCGATACACGCAAGCGGGCGTTGGCGACGCGGTCAATCTCATCGTCGCGAATGGACAGGGGCACAACTATTGGGAAGGTTTTTTTCGCTGCCAGGCTTTGATTGACTTTGCAATCCGGCAAGCTGAGGCTGGTGCCAGATAGAAGGTTTGAATCTACACGTCGGCGACATCGAATCGAAACAGATGATGGTGCACATTCATCGCGGCAAGGGTGCCAAAGATCGCTGCATCCGGCTGCCAGAATCGACGCTGCGGATGTTGTGTGTTTTCTGGCTGACTCACAAACATCGGAGGTTTGTGTTTCCTGCCGCCGGG
>JADLDX010000390.1 GCA_020846515.1 Pirellulaceae bacterium | reverse complement strand
TGGAACGGGTTGATCGACGGGCCTACAACCTGTTCGTTGACCATCAAGGGGCGCGACTCTGACCAGAACTTGTCGAACTGGGCAGCTAGTTTGGCGACCACCTCAGGATGCGCTGCCGCCACGTTGCGTTCTTCGGCCCAGTCGACTGATACATCGAACAATTCCCACTGCGGTTGCGCGCCGCCCTTGTCGGAGACCAGGTGCCATTGGCCACTGCGAACACTGCAAGTCTTGTACTTCGACTGATCAGGATCAGCGTTTTTTGGCCAGCGGCCCAAGTGAGTAAACAGTGTGCGTTCGTTCCATTGGGCCGGTGTAGCCTTAGGCTCGGACAGCAGCGGCACCAGACTTCGGCCTTCAACTTGGGCACGCGCTGAGTCATCCAGTTTGGCACCGGACAATTCGGCGATCGTTGGAAAGAAATCGATATGGGCCGTGAGCGCCTGGCAATCTGCTGGCGCGAGCGTACCGGGCCATCGCCAAAACGAACTGGCATGTGTCGCGCCTAACCACGCCGAGCCTTTACTACCGCGCATACCCGCGTTGAATACTTTTACACCAGCTGTCCCGCCGTTATCGTTCATGAACACCACCAAGGTATTGTCCGCAATCTTCCACTCGTCCAGTCGATCTAAAAGCTTGCCGATATTCACGTCAATGTTGTGAATCATGCCGAAGAAGTTCTCGACATTCGCAGGCAGACCTTGACCTTCGTAGACGCGTTTATCCTCTGGACGGGCAATGTACGGACCGTGCGGCGCGTTGGATGGTATATAAGCGAAAAAGGGTTGCCCGCTACCTCGCTGGGAATCGATCCACGCAGTTGCTTGCTGGTAAAACAGGTCCGTGCAATAGCCGCTGGTCTTTTCGAATTTACCGTTGTGCAGTAGGTAGGGATCAAAATACTTGTTGTCCGGAGCATCGCCGCATGACCCTGGATAGGTTTGGCCAATGCCACCAGCGCCATGAATGTACACTTCATCAAAACCGCGACGATTCGGTTGATAGTCCGCCTCGTCGCCCAAGTGCCACTTGCCGAAGATACCCGTGGTGTAACCGGCGGACTTCAATACCTGCGCCAGCGTGGTGGCCTTTAAGGTCAAACGTTCACGTTCCAAGATGGTATGCGTAATGCCATTCTTGAATTCATGACGTCCAGTCATTAGGGCGCTTCGTGTCGGTGAGCAAGTTGGACTGACATGAAAGTCCGTAAAACGGACCGCTTGAGAGCGTAAGCGATCGAGATTGGGTGTCTTTAAAACGGGGTTGCCGTGCGCCGAGATATCTCCGTACCCCTGATCATCCGTCAAAATGAAAATAATGTTCGGCCGTTTGCCCGCCAGCGACGGCACTTGAGCCAGTGCAACCGCTTGTAAAAAAGGGATCAGGAGAAAAAAGCAGCCAGTGAACAGACGAAACATGATTTACGACTCCAGGGTTTGTGGGTAGTTCTTCGTTACATTCAACCGCTAGTAGCCACCGCTGCCAAGCGGTGGAGAATCACCTGTGACGCTACCACCGTCTTGCGACGGGTGGCTACGGGGCCACCGTCTGGCGGCGGGTGGCTATGGGGCCACCGTCTGGCGGCGGGTGGTACGGGTCCACCGTCTGGCGACGGGTGGCTACATTGAAAAGAGACCATGCAGACAGCACAATATAGACAGCACAATATAGATTGAATCCCCGCTAGATACCGCCCACCATTTGATTCCGACCAGGAGTTGCCCGCCTTGAACTCTGGTCTACCCACTCGTGTGAAATTTGCTGATGAAACCATTGTGGCTGCGCATCGTATGCGGGCTGGTACCGCTTCTCATGTTTGGTTTGGCCGGACTGAACGGGTACACCTACGCGGCTGACGACGGCGATCAAACCGTTTCGCCATCTGCGCTTATTGATAGTCGGAAAACGTTTGAGCAACATGTGCAACCGCTTTTGGCCAAGCACTGCGTGGGTTGCCACAATGTAGATCAAGTGACATCGGGCGTGCGCGTGGACCACGTGTCGGAATGGGCGACCGCTCAGGATGAACGCTATCTGCGATTGTGGGAAGGCATCCGGCATCAACTGGTCAAAGGGAGCATGCCGCCCAAAGAGGAACCGCAGCCTGCGCAGGACCAACTGCGGGCCACGGTGGCTTGGATCGAAAATCTGGTGCAGGTCGCGCGCTCGCGTCCGTCGCCCAAAAATGGTTCGACGCGTCGACTGACAGTGGCCCAATACCGCAACACGCTTCGCGATTTGATCGGGATCGACGAAGACCTCGCGAAGACTCTGCCGCCCGATGCTGTTTCTCGCGATGGATTTTTGAATAACGCCGAGACTCTGCAGTTGTCGCCTTTGTTGCTGGAAGCCTATTTTCAAATCGCGGGCGAGGCGTTGGATCGAGTATTGGTGGATCCGCAAACCAAGCCTACCATTCAAAATTTCCGTGTAGAACTTGGACGAGCCATCAATGCTTCGCCGTATGCTGAGACATTGATTTTAGGGGCTAACAACCACCTGCTGCGCAACGAGGATTTCGTGGTTCGCGAACTCGTCCCGTCGAAGCCATTTGCTTTTGAACCGTTTCATATGCAAACCAAATTCCGTTTCATTGAAGGCTATGCCGGCAATGATACGGTGCGTGGCTGGCGCGAGTATGACAGCATTTATCATGCAGTGTTCGCCTGTATGCGTGGCTCTGAAGGCTATCCCAAGGGTGACGCTTATAACACAGTCAAAGATGGCTTACTGCTGCGACCAGCAATCCCAAGTGCCGAAGAGTTTCAAGTCGAAAGCACTTATGGCCCGAAGGCTAACTTTAAAATCTCGCTACGTGAACTGCCCAGTCACGGGCGTTTTCGAGTCACGGTCAAGGCTGCCCGATACAATGACGGCCTGCTGCTGGAACCCAGCGATCGACTGAAACCTAACGACCGCTTGTCAGCCAATGGTGAGGGGCCTGCGCAGGTTCAGCCCAGTATCATCTGCCAGCGGGCTGAGGCCGGACAAGATGGCGTTAACAAAGAAGTAGACGTACCTCAAGCTGGCATCTATCGCGTCGATGTCTTCCAAGAGAGCGCCGATCAAGAGTCGATTAAACCCGATGCGTCGCGCTTAAGCGACATGCTCATTGGAGCCTGGCCGTCGTACCCTGACTCCAACCTTAGCGACGAACCGGATCTGAGCGGGCGATTAATGGGCGAGTCACGCTTGGTCGATTCACCGATTGGCAAAGCGGTCAGTTTCGATGGTCAAGAGGATGCCCTGGTCGTACCGCGCCACGCCAACATGGATGTGGGAACAGGCGACTTTACAGTTTCGGCCTGGATTCGTCCACGTGGGCTCAAGCAAGCTGGGTTGGTGTGTTTAGGCAAGTACAACTGGACGCATGGTTGGTACCTGGACATGCCGGACAATCGAGGCACCCTGCGCATCGAATCGGCTGGCCCGGATAGCACTTCCAATGGGAGTGTGTCGTCACCTGCGGGCGCCATCGTGGCCGGCGTCTGGCAACATGTGACGGCGGTTGTCCGCCGCGGTGAGAACAGCACGCGGCTGTTTGTCAACGGATATCCGATCGCCAAAGGATCGATTGGTCCGGCTAATTTGGATAATCCCAAAGTCGATTTGCATATCGGTCGCATTCAGGCGGCCCAAGAGTTTCGAGGTGAGATGGCCGAGGTCCGAATTTATCGTCGGGCGTTGGATGAAGCCGAAATTCAAGCGCTCCTGGCGTCGGGTCGACAGTTCATCAAGCCGCCTCGTCAGCAACCGCACGACTTGCTGCTGTCGTTAGGCGATCGCGATTTTTCGAACAAGCTGCGCCAACCCGCCTTCCTGGCGGTGCGTTTGCCCGCCGGCTCCTTGGCCATCAAGACTCAGTATGCCGCTGCGCAGAGAATTGAACGCGTGAAGTTAACCAGACTGGACGAAGACGATGCGATTGCGAAACGGTTTACCGAGTTCGAACGGCGCTCGCCCACGCTGGGCGTCTATCTGGGATTGCGGCGGGACTGTGGCAGCACACTGTCACGCGTTGGCCAG
>JADLDX010000389.1 GCA_020846515.1 Pirellulaceae bacterium | reverse complement strand
GCTGATTAGCCGCAGGGCGTTAGCCCACGGTTTTCGGCCCACATTAAGATCGACGCCACGAAATCCACCGCTTGGCAGCGGTGGCTACAAAAAAAGTGGCTACAAAAAAAGTGGGTCGCACCGGCGAGTGCGACCCACAGCATTGACATCAGTTCTACTCAACAGGCGTGTTTAGTAGCGGATGATGTAATCAACCGTAATACGATCCTGGAGAACATCGCGGCGTTCGGTCAGAGGGAACTCGTAGACGAGGCCCAACTCGCGATTCTGTTTGCGTTTGTACTTGACGCCTGCGCCTTGAGTAACGATGTCATTGCCAGTGACGTTGGAGGAGCCAAGGCTGAACAAGTCGCCACCTTCGACACCCGACAGCGGACCGTTGCCACTGCTGAGCCAGTTGTACCAGTTCAATTCAGTGAACGCATACAGTTTCTTGGTCACGCGATAGTCTAAGTGGTTGGACCAGTAGATCATACGATTTTGCAGGTTATCATCCGTGGGCAGGCGAGTGCCGACAGCCGACAGCCAGTGCATGTTACAGCCAATGCGGCGACCATGCGTGGTGAAGAAGTGGAACTGGCCATTGCCGTAGCTTTGGTAGTTGCCACTTGATCCCATAGGGATCTCATAAGTGAAGCCGGTGCTGTACAGCACGCCAGCCACTGGGTCGGCATAAAGGTTGTACTTTAGGCCGGCGTTGACTCCCATCCAACCGTCGTCGAGGAGGGGGTTGTTGGTCGTCATGTAGCCGTCTTTGGTAGCGATCAGGCTGAGCTTGTCGGTCAGTCGGGCGCGGAACTGCATCGCAAAGACGTTCACGTCACCACCAAAGGCCGCCAGCGGCACGTTGTGCTGAGCGTAGATGAAACGCAGTTCGCTCAGGTTGCGTGGGTCTTCGAAATAGGTTGGGTTGGTCATCGGGCTGATGAAGTCGTCATAGCACAGATCGGTCTTTTTGATCAAACCCAAGCCGAGCAGACCGTCATCGCAACCGCTAGCACAACCACCGTCGCAGCCGCCGCCGCCACAGGAACCGTCGCAACCACCCAGTCCAAGGCCTAAACCGCAACCGCCAGCGTCGCAGGCGCCAGATCCACAACCGCCCGTGCAGCCCGCATCGCAGCCGGCCGTTCCGTTGTCGCAGCTTTGACAAGCGCAGGGGGCCAGGATCGCATCGTTGGCTGATGCGCCCTGGGCAAAGCTAGCTTGGGCAAAGTTGGCTTGGGCGATCGGTTGCGAGAACTGCTGCGAAATAGGTGAGCCAGGCAGTCTGCCAGCCTGCGCTATTCCGCTCTGCATAGCCACACCTGCCGCCAAGCAAGTCAGTAACCAGCGTTTTAAAGAGCTTTTCATGAATGGACTCCTCCGTGTGCGTCGAACAGGCGTTCGACAATTGTTTGGTACCCACAGCTCGGCCAGACCGTGTCATCCAATGACCGTTCATGCAAGGCAATTCACTGGGGGAATACAACCTCCAATGGACTACGCCGCAGCTTCAGCTTTAACAATCGCCCGATTTGCAGACCCACCGGGCTATCAGGAGGCTTTCAACATACTGTTTTCGCAAAACGCCCAGTCGTTACAGTTGTTGCCAATTTGCGCACCACCAAGTGTGACAAAGGGATTTCGAAGACGCGCCTGCGTCAAGGCGCACCAAGAATTTTGCTCGACATCGCTGTTTGCCTTCCCGGGTGCGACCAGATGTGCTCGCCTTTGTTTTCTCTCAAAGAAAATTTATTTGACCGGAGGGCCATGTGGTTAGCGTTAGGCAAACCTTGACGGCCGTAGTCGATTGAATAACCCGCTATCCTCCGGAGTGAAATGAGGTGCTAGCGGTGGAAAACAAGTAGCATTGGAGGAAAGCGGTCCAGCCAAATAGCTCTCAAAACTGCCCAATCTGACATTGCCCAAATGGGGTGCTCTTGTTAGATTTCGGGGTTCCCAGCGAAAGTTCGGCAAATTATGGGTTGCAATGGCATCCCGAGGACTTCGCGATCACCCCTAACCCCGACCTCTCCCCTTATCTATGGTGGTGGCCTCATGAGCCAACCCTAGGGGATGAACAGGTCAATTCGGACTGCATTCTCTATGGTCAATCGTAACCTCATTCGCTCCCTCGAAGACGACACAATCTATCAGCAAATCGCTGATCTTCTGCCAGAAGAAAAGATTCACGAGTGGTTAGACCCCGACTTGGGTGAAGCCCAAGACTTCGGCATCAACCAAATCGTCGCCGGTAAAATTGTTGAAGTAACCGAAGACTTCGTCGTCGTCGACGTTGGCTTCAAGAGCGAAGGTGCGATCGACCGCAACGAGTGGTCCGATACAGATGAACAACCCGTCGTCGGCGGCATCGTCAAGGTGCTGGTCGAAGAGATGGAAGATGAACTAGGACCGGCCGACGATATCCACGGCATGATCAGCCTCAGCAAGCGTAATGCTGAGAAGATCATCCAGTGGGAAGATACGATTCGCTCGATCGAAGAAGGTCAAGTAGTTACCGGTACCGTGACCCGCAAGATCAAGGGCGGTTTGCTGGTCGACATCGGCGTGCCTGTGTTCCTGCCAGCCAGCCAGGTCGACATTCGCCGCCCCAACGACATTGCCGACTTTATCGGTCGCGTTGTGCAGTGCGAAGTGCTCAAGATCGACGAATCTCGCCGCAATATCGTGGTCAGCCGTCGTTCGCTGATCGAGAAGCAACGCGAAGAAGATCGCGAACATTTACTGTCGGAATTGGAAGTGGGGCAGCTCCGCAAAGGTATTGTCAAGAACATCGCCGACTTCGGTGCGTTCGTCGACCTGGGCGGCATCGATGGTTTGCTGCACATCACCGATATGAGCTGGGAACGCATCGGTCATCCTTCCGAAATGTTGGACATCGATCAGGATTTCGAGGTCAAAGTTCTGCAGATCGATCGCGAAAAGCAAAAGATCGCTTTGGGTCTCAAGCAGAAGCAAAAGAATCCTTGGGAAAACATCGTCGAGAAGTATCCAGTCGGCGCTGTGGTCAAGGGCGAAGTTGTCAACGTGATGAGCTACGGTGCCTTCGTCAAGTTGGAACCGGGCATCGAAGGCCTGGTCCACATCAGCGAAATGTCCTGGACGCGCCGTATCAACCATCCCAACGAAATGGTCAACATCGGCGACGAGATCGATGTCAAGATCCTGGGTGTCGATGCCGCTGGCCAGCAACTGTCGCTGGGCATCAAGCAGACGATGACCAATCCTTGGGATACCGTCACCGACAAGTACTCCGAAGGTACCGTGGTCACCGGCAAGGTGCGCAACCTGACCAACTACGGTGCGTTCGTTGAACTGGAACAAGGTATTGATGGTCTGCTGCACGTCAGCGACATGTCCTGGACACGCAAGGTCAGTCACCCATCGGAAATGGTCGAAAAAGGTCAAGAGATCAAGTGCCGCGTACTATCGGTCGACCAAGGTCGCCGTCGTATTGCTCTGGGTCTCAAGCAACTGGACCAAGATCCATGGGTCAGCACCATTCCTGACAAGTACCAGCCCAACCAATTGGTCAAAGGCAAAGTTACCAAGATCACGAACTTTGGTGTCTTCGTCGGACTGGAAGATGGCTTGGAAGGTTTGCTGCACATCTCCGAACTGGCTGATCACAAAGTCGAGAACCCTGAAGATGTAGTCAAGGTTGGCGACGAGATCGAAGTCAAAGTCTTGCGAGTCGACATCGACGAACGCAAGATCGGCCTGTCTCGCAAACGCGTGGAATGGAGCGAAGAGCAAGAAGATGCTGCCAATCGCGCTGAGCAAAAAGAGGCCAATCGCGAAGCCCAGCAGCAGAAGCCTACTCAAGAACTGAAGGGGGGCCTCGGTAACGAAGGGCCACTGATCGCTCCACCAACCGGTGAGTAAGACGCAAGCTGTAGCCGAGTCGCTCCGCTCGTAGCCGAGTCGCTCCGCGACTCGGCTGCTTATCTCTTCTATGAAAACAAATCATTGACGACGAGTCGCGGAGCGATTCGTCCACGTAGCCGAGTCGCTCCGCGACTCGGTCGATCGTTATCTGAACGTTGAAAACAAATCGATAATGACGAGTCGCGGAGCGACACGTCTACGGTATTACTCGACTTGCCCAGCGAACTTGAGCATGTTCAGCAGCGCGTCTCGCGCGGCATCGACATCGATGTTGGTGGCAACTTCCATGGTCGCCCGAGCCGGTCTGGCGGCGCGGCGGTCGAAGACTAGCATGCCGCGAGTCAAATCGCCGGTGGTTTCGACATCGGCCACCATCTCTTCGGTTTCAAACAAAATCGGTTCCAGCAGCATCAGCAGCGGTAGAACGGCCTGCAGCGATATGGTTTCTTGAGCCAGATATTGTCGCGATGTGCGAAATAAATGCGGCAGAATAGCATGCATCACCGCGCCGGCTTTCGAGTACTTGGCTGGCAACTGCTCCATTAGGTCCCAACCGAAAGTTAATCGGCCGGATACTTCCAGAGGGATCAGCGACTTAGTCGTGGGCGAGTGCAGCACGGATTGAGCGGCCAGAGGATCGAAGTGCATATTAAATTCCGCCACAGCAGTGACGTCACCATTGGCCGTGGTGGAGCCGCCAGCGATGATCACGCGGTCGATCAGCGACAAAGCAGCCGGGTCGCGCGCCATCAGTTTCGCCAGTCCGCTGAGTGGTCCTGTGCATACCAACGTGATTTCACCCGGATGAGCCCGCAGGTGTTCAGCGATTAATTTATCGGCAGGCATAACGTGCTGCCGAGAGGTCGGTGCCCAGCGTGCATTGCCTAGCCCGTCTTCGCCATGCAGGAGCGTGGCATTGGCAACGGCAGCACCCTCCTCCGGATCCAAGGCGGCGCCGATGCGTGGCATGCGCGGTGGGTCCAAGCGTTCGATGATCGATAGCAGATTCTGGGTGCTTCGCTCTCCATCGACGGTACCTGCACAGGCGGTCACGGCCAAAACCTCCAGCCGCGGATCGAAGAGGGCCAACGCGAGAGCAACTGCGTCGTCGATGCCTGGATCGCAGTCGATAATGATTTTCCGGGCCATAGCAATGGGATTTCTTGTCAAGCGTCCGTGAGTGTGTCGTTCTTTACGCGCTGCACGCTGTATTCTGAAACCGATTGCCAACCACCGCAACCGGGCATTCACGCCCTTTTCCCAGCCTCATGCCAACACTACGATACATTTCATGACTACACCAATTGCTCAAGCCCTCGAAAAGCTCGCCAGCCAGGCCGCTATTCCCCGTCCATTGATGGAAGATGTTATCGATAGCATGCTGTCCGGTCGTGCTTCCGAAGCTGACATGCATGGCTTTCTGGTGACCTTGCAAGAAAAAGGTGAAACAGCCGAGGATTTGGTCGGTGCGGCCAGTGCCATGCGCCGGGCTATGGTCAAAATCCATAGCGACTTTCCCGTGGTTCTTGATACTTGTGGCACCGGTGGCGATGGTTCACAGACGTTTAACATCAGTACGGCTGCCGCCATTGTCATTGCCGCCGCCGGTGTGCCAGTCGCCAAACATGGCAATCGAAAGATCACCAGCAGTACTGGTTCAGCGGATGTATTGGCCGAACTGGGTATCAATCTCGACGCGACCCCCGATGTCATCCAACGCTGTCTGGTCGAATTAAAGCTCTGCTTCTGCTTTGCGCCTCGATTTCATCCGGCCATGAAACATGTCGCGGAAGTTCGCAAACGCATCACCGGGCCCACGATCTTCAATCGCCTGGGGCCGCTATGTAATCCGGCCTCGGCGAATCGCCAGGTCTTGGGCGTGGGCTCAGAAACGCTACAAACAAAGTTGGCCGATGCCCTGCAGCAGCTTGGCACCGACCATTCGATCGTCGTGCGTGGGCAAGATGGCGTGGACGAAGTCAGCCTCGAGTATCCGACGATGGCCTTGGAGGTAACTGGTGGCCCGATACAAACCATCGTTTGGCAACCACAGGACTTTGGCCTGCAGCCTCAAAATCGAGCTGGAATTTTTGCCGACAGTCCAGCCAGCAGTGCGGCTTGCATTCGAGAATCGCTCAGCGGTCGTCCTGGACCATGTCGAGATGCCGTGCTGATCAACGCCGCAGCAGGCTTATGGCTGGCGGGCCTGAGTGCTGATCTACGCGTGTGTTGCCAACTGGCGGCCGAAGCGATCGACACCGGCGCGGCCAGTGATCTGATCAAGCGATTGGGCCGCCTGACAGCCAGTTGACACCAGGCTCGACGGATTTGAGTTATAATTTGCACATAATGGTGTAGGATTTCACTGCTTTTCCAATGGCCGAGTGCACATGCTGTCGATGACTGCCGAGTACGCTCTGCGGGCTGTAACCTGCTTGAGCGTTCAACCGGAAAAATGTTTGTCAGCCGACGTGTTGGCAGAACGCACCAAAGTGCCGCGGCGTTATCTCACGCGCGTGCTGCAAGATCTGGCGCGCGTGGGGTTGATCGCATCGCGACCAGGCCCGGGTGGCGGATATGAACTGCAAAAGACGCCTGCTGAGTTAACCATTCTGGATGTGGTCTCGGCGGTATCGCCTTTGGAACGGATACGCAGTTGCCCATTAGGATTGAAGGCTCACAAGCAATTGTGCCCTTTGCATGCTGAGTTGGACCGAGCTTACGCGGCGACTGAAGCCGCTTTTGCAGGCGTAACTATGGAAGCTCTACTCAAGTCGACCAATCCCAGTGTTCCACTGTGTGAAGGTCGAGCAAGTCGCACCTCCAGTTAAACAGTGGCACCTTCCCCCCAAACTTGGCGATGTAACTAAAGCGACATGGCGTAAGCTGACCGACGCGTTACCCGATGGCCGCCGACCTGTTTAGAATAAGTATTCACCTGTTTACATGGTGCGGCACAGAGAAATTTGGCTGGCACAGTTTCATCGCTTAAGCGGACTAACCCCTATCATGTTCGAGCATTTCAAACGTAGTCTGTTGGTGGTTGGCTTACTTGGCGTAATGGTTGTGGCCACCGACCGCTTGTGGGCTGCCGATCGACCCAATGTCCTTTACATTTTGTGCGATGATCTGCGACCAGATGCGCTGGGCTGTTATGGCTCGGCGCACGTCAAGACACCCAATATCGATCGATTGGCCGGCGAGGGTGTCAGGTTTGCCAATGCCTTCTGTACGACTTCGCTGTGTTCGCCCAGTCGAGCAAGTATCTTGAGTGGGCTGTACGCGCATCGACATGGCGTGCGCGATAACTTCACGGAACTGCCTGGCCGCTTGCCACATTGGCCGGGTCGCTTACGCGAAAGCGGCTATGTCACGGGCTATGTGGGCAAGTGGCATATGGGTGAAGATAATGATGCTCCGCGTCCCGGTTTCGATTGGTTCGCGACGCATAAAGGTCAAGGCAAGTACTTCGATACAGAATGGAACATCCAAGGCGCTGGTGCCCAAGCGATACCCGGCTATTACACCACAGTGGTCACCGACCTGGCTATCGACTGGCTGAAGCAACGTGATCGTTCGAAACCTTGGGCCTTGTGCATGGGCCATAAAGCACCACACAGCTTCTACACGCCTGAGCAGAAGTACCAGCACGTCTTTGATGAAGTTCGCGTACCCTACCCTGCCAGCGCATTCAAGTTAGATGGCAAGCCGGAGTGGATACGGCAGCGGCTGACTACGTGGCACGGTATTTACGGTCCTTTGTTCGACTGGCGCAAGACCTTTCCTGACACTCGCCCCGAAGCAGTCAAAGATTTTGAGAACATGGTACATGGGTACTGGGGTACCGTGCTGTCGGTCGATGATAGCGTGGGACGCATGCTGGAGTATCTCCGATCGACTGGGCAACTGGATAACACGCTGGTCCTCTTCATGGGCGATAATGGCCTGCTGGAGGGCGAGCATGGTATGGTCGACAAACGCACGGCACACGAACCGAGTATTCGTATTCCCATCGTGGCACGAGGACCTGGATTGCCCCGCGGTAAAGTTGTTCCCGAGCAGGTGTTGACCATCGACATTGCGCCGAGCGTTCTCGATCTCTGTGCGGCAGCGCCGTTGCCATCGATCCAAGGTCGGTCATGGCGGCAAATGGTCAATGCTGGCGATGCCAATTGGCGCAAGGCCTGGTTCTACGAATACAACTACGAAAAACAGTTTCCTTATACGCCCAACGTTCGCGCCATCCGCACCGATCGCTGGAAACTCATGCGGTATCCGCACGGCGATGGCTCGCCCGACAAACATCTAGTCGAGTTGTACGATTTGCAAAAAGATCCGCAAGAGCTCCGCAATCTCTCTGGCGACCCCGCTTACGCCAGTCGACGCGCCGAGCTTGAACAGCAGCTCACGGCTCTACTGGCTGCCGAAGGTCTGACCTCCGAAAGCGATCGTATGCCGCTGGACGAAGGAATTCAGAGCCGCTTGCCCGATCAAAAGATCCGCTAAACGGAGATTTGTAGCGTAACGGCGCAAGCCGTACGGTGAGTTTCGTAGCAAATCAACGTCGGTACCGGACGGCTTGCGCCGTTCCGCTTCTAACTGACGGCTATTCGCAATGTTACGGCCTCTCCGAATGTGATGGCTGGGAAACATTTTTCGATTGATAGTGCGCTGCGTTACTCCGCCCTAAGCTGACTTTGCGACCCATAGTTTCAAACATTGTCGAATTATTTTTCGACAAAGATCAATCGTTTGATCCTTTGGGGGGGCCATGAGTTTGATTGAACGTGTAGTTACGGAACGTTCCATATCGGAACGGCCGAACACAGAACGCAAAGCTCTGCAGATTAACCTGGATCCACGCCGATACGGATCGTTTGCCGAAATAGGCGCTGGGCAAGAAGTGGTGCGCTGGTTCTTTCGCGTTGGTGGGGCGGCGGGAACGATCGCTAAGAGCATGTCGGCTTACGATATGTCGGTCAGCGATGCGATTTACGGCAAGTGTGAACGTTATGTTTGCCGACAACGCTTGGAAGATATGCTGGACCATGAACATGGTCTGAATATCGAGCGACTGCGTGAAAGCCGCGGCGATACCACGGCCTTTTTTGTATTCGCCGATACGGTATCCGCACGCAATTTTAAAGGCACCAATGATTGTCATGGTTGGATGGGCGTACGTTTCCAGGCGCATCCTCGTGATCAAGATAGTCAAATTATCCTGCATGTGCGCATGCTGGACACTGAAAACGCATTACAGCAAGAAGCGCTAGGTATTGTGGGCGTAAACCTGCTATATGGCGCATTCTTTCTGAATCACGAACCTGAACAACTAATTGAATCACTACTGGATAATCTGAGTACTCGTCGCATCGAAATCGACATGATCGAGTTCTCAGGTATCGCTTTTCGGCATGTTGACAATCGAGTCATGAGTCTGCGGTTGGTGCAACTGGGACTGAGCAACGCAGCCATGTTTTCAGCCAAGGGCGAAGTGCTTCAGCCCTCTGAAGTGCTGTACAAGCGGCCGATTCTAGTTGAGCGTGGTAGTTTCCGACCACTCACCAACGTCAACGTCGATATGCTCAGCGCGGCCTACGACAAGTTCTGTCGTGAACCAGAAGTAGCCGACGATCAAGTTGTCTCGTTAGCTGAAATCACCATGCACAATCTACAGATGGCCGGTGACATCGATCTACGTGACTTTATGGCGCGCGTTGATCTGCTGGCTGCTGGCGGGATGACCGTGCTGATCTCGGACTACTTCGAGTACTATCGCCTGGCGGCTTACCTGGCTCGCTATACCAAGAAGAAAATTGGTATCACCATGGGTGCGGCCAGTTTATGTGATCTGTTTGATCACAAGTACTACACGGCTCTGGATGGTGGCATTCTAGAGTCCTTTGGCCGTCTGTTTAAGAACGATCTGAAACTGTACATCTATCCCCTGCTGGATCGCGCGACGGGTGAATTGACCACCGTCGAGAACTTGCAAGTCGCACCTGAACTGCGGAAGCTGTATCAGTATTTGGTTGACAAGGGATGTATTGAGCAATTGCATAACTACAATCCCAACTGCTTGAATACGTTTTCACGCGAAGTGCTGCGCATGATCGAGAGCGGCGATACCAGCTGGATCGATCACGTGCCGCGCGAAGTCGCCGAGACGATTCAACGGCGTGGTTTCTTCGGCTTCAAACGACCCAAAGCCATTACCAAAGAAATACCAGCCAAACCCATCATACCCACGGCCGATATCTACAACGTCTACCCCACCGCGCAAGTGTAGACTAACCCTCCCAGCGCAGCGCCCGGGAGGGTCGAAAAAACAGGCGCTACTGCAGCCTGTTTTTTCGGGGAGGGTATGTACGCCGCACAGACGAGTTAGCAGCGAAGCGCTTCGAGCTTTGGTTAGCACGGGAGGCCCCCTCCCCGACTGGGCTGACGCCAGTCGACCCTCCCACTGCTACGCAGCGGGAGGGTTAGTTCTGACTGCTACGCAGCGCCCAGTACCGGGGCTAACGCAAGTTTGACCAAATCGATATCCTGAAAGACCGGAGGGTCTCGATATGGAATTCATTTGGAACGATGGCGGACGAGCGGCTTGCGGTTTTGTTGGGTTGGCCGGCGACTGTGTGACTCGATCGGTGGCTATTGCTACGGGAGCTGTGTATCGCCAGGTATACGACGAATTGGGTGAGCGGGCTTTGAAATCACCACGCATGGGTTTACCGGTGGTTGTATCGGATGAGTATCTGCAAGCACGTTCTTG
>JADLDX010000388.1 GCA_020846515.1 Pirellulaceae bacterium | reverse complement strand
AGCGGTAAAGAGCTGGCGCCGGTCGAAGATCAAAGCGCTATAGCTGTATTCATGTCAGCATCTCCTGATGCCACGCTGAAATCGACGACACGCTGGGCCAAAGATCTGGCCGAAAGATTGACAGCGCTGGAAGAGTCCAAATACATGTGGGCGCTCGTGACATCTGGCTCCGGTTTCGGTGGCATCATTACCAAAGACTTCCATGAGCGTACGCGCAGTACGACTGAAATGTATCCGCAGGTTTTCGGGATGGTTTCAGGCATACCAGGCATCGAACCATTTCCGATCCTTTTGCCGCCCTTGCCTGGAGCTGGACAATACGATGTGGAGTTAGTCGTTAAGAGTGACCAGCCGCCGGAAGTATTGGCGAAGTTATCTGCCGAAATCACACAGCGTGCCCGCGAGACCGGCATGTTCATGTTCTCGGACACCGAACTCAAGCTGGACTTGCCTCAAGCCCGTGTCACGGTCGATCGCGAACGCGTCGCCGACTTGAATATGGACCTGGCGGCAGTAGCCCAAGAGCTGGGCGTGCTGTTGGGAGGCGGATATGTCAATCGCTTCAACTACTTCAATCGCTCGTACCAGGTCATACCCCAGTTGGCTGAACAGGATCGTCAGTCGGCCTCGGCACTGATGGACCTCAAGATCCGGACGCCTCAAGGCGAACTGATTCCTGTTGCCAATTTTGCCAAGATTGAACCGGTGACCGCACCGCGGACGCTGACCAAGTTCCAGCAGCAAAGTTCGCTGCGGATTTTTGCCGGCGTCGTACCGGGTGTGACGAAGGAAGCCGGACTGGATACTCTGGAAGCCATCGCGAACGATGTCTTGGGTAGCAATGCGACGCTTGATTACGGTGGTGAATCGCGTCAGATTCGGCAGGAGAGCTCCGCCCTAACGGTAACGCTTGGTTTTGCGCTCATCATGATCTACCTGGTGCTGGCGGCCCAGTTTCATTCTTTCCGCGATCCGCTGATCGTGCTGTTGGGTTCCGTGCCATTGGCCATCTCCGGTGCGTTGGCGTTGACCTTCTTGGGCCTGACAACCATCAACATCTATTCGCAGGTGGGTTTGATCACACTGGTTGGCCTGGTTGCCAAAAACGGCATCTTGATCGTGGAGTTTGCGAACCACCTTCAAGAGTCGGGCTACAGCAAGATGGCCGCCATTTTCGAAGCTTCCAACACGCGCTTGCGTCCCGTGCTGATGACCTCGGCGGCAACTGTATGCGGGCATTATCCATTGGTCCTGGTCACCGGACCGGGTGCGGAAGCACGCAACAGTATCGGCATCGTGTTGGTGGCTGGTATGGCCATTGGCACCGTCTTCACGCTGTTCGTCGTGCCGGCTTTGTATAGCCTGCTAGCGGCCCAGCATACCGCCGACGCTCAGGAGGCGTTTGACGAAGCCAATCGCGATGATCAAAGCGACAACGAACTTGACAGTGCCAGGGCGGTCACTTTGGCTCCATCGAGCATCGCTGGATAAACATGGCTGGTGGCTGAATGGTGAATGGTGGATGGATAGATGGCTGTTGTATAGCTGATATCGGGTGGCGAATATTGGCTGGCTGAATATGGCCGGCCGCTGGTGTACAATCTTGGCACGCTATGCCAACTTCCATCCTGCCTATGGCTCCTACCTCCTTCTCAAAGCCAGAGATCACCATGTCCAAATTCTTGAAGTGCTCATTTAAGAACTGTTTGGCTTCGACACTGTCCCTGCTGATTTTCAGCCTGGGTTGCATGTTGCTGCCGGCGGTGGCCCAGGAACCGATGCGACTTTACGCAGGCGCGTCGATGGTCAACATAACTCCTCCGTTGGGCGAGTTGATCGTTGGCGGCTTTAGCCCGTTGCCGGCCGACGATATACATGACGAACTTCATGCGCGGGCTATCGTGCTCAGCCAGCGACCAGCCAAGGAGACTCGCACCGCCATCGGCGCTGAAAAGCCTTTGGACCCACAGCACACGGTGGCGATCGTGTTGTGTGACAATGTCGGTATATCGCGCGAAGTATTCGACGTGGCCAAGCAACTGGTACAGAAGGAAACGGGACTACTTCCGAGTCATCTGTTGATGGCCGCAACTCACACGCATTCGGCCACCAGTGCTCGAACATCCAACGTCATGATTCCTGGCCAGCCGCTGGAAAGTTATCAAGCGTTTCTCAGTCGACGCATCGCCGATTCCATTCGTTTAGCCGTCAAACGCTTGGCACCTGCCAAGATTGCATGGGGTTCCGTGGATGAGCCGAGTGAGCTGTTCAATCGCCGCTGGTTTGTCAAAGAAGAGAAAGACCGTCGCAATCCTTTTGGTGGGGTGGATACCGTACGCATGAACCCAGGCGGGGCCGCCACGCTACTGAAACCCGCCGGTCAGACAGATCCGCAGATCTCGTTTATCTCGGTGCAACATGCCGACGGTCGCCCCATGGCCGTACTGGCCAACTACTCATTGCACTATGTGGGTGGCGTACCGGCTCGAACGATCTCTGCGGATTACTTTGCCGTTTTCGCGCAGCGCATGACAGAGCTCTTGCAAGCAGAAAAGCAGCAGCCCGGTTTTGTCGGCATCTTGAGTAATGGTACGAGCGGCGATGTGAACAATATCAACTTCCAAGGTCGTGGACCTTCATTACCCAGTTTCGAAAAGATGCAGCGGGTCGGCGACTTGGTGGCCCGTCGAGTCCATGCGGCCATGTCGGCATTAACCTACGTCGATGACGTGCAACTTGATGCGCGCAGTAGCGATTTAACCCTTGGTGTGCGCAAACCCACGCCCGAGATGTTGGCGTACTGCGAAAAGATTCTGGCTCAACCGGAATCGGCCGAGCGTTACCATGCACAAGAACGCGTTTATGCTCAACGTATTCGTTTGCAGGCAGAAGCGGGCGCGACGGTGGATGTCCCACTGCAAGTACTGCGTATCGGCAACCTGGGCATTGCCGCCATCCCCTTTGAAGTCTTCACTGAAACCGGCTTGGAGATTAAGCAACGCAGTCCCCTAAAACCGTCGTTCACCATTGAACTGGCTGGCGGTTCGTACGGTTATCTGCCGACCCCGCCCCAGCATGCACTTGGCGGATATGAAACCTGGCTGGGTACCAACAAAGTAGAGATCGGAGCATCCACCAAGATCGTGACACGCTTGATGGAGATGTTTGAGGAAGTGGCCAAATAAGACGCCGTATTGCTCAAGCAGGCCGGAACAAGCGTAGTGCAGTTCCGGCATCTCCATTCCTCCAGGCACGTGGACGCATCCACGTGCTTAGAGATGATGGTTGAGTACGTCCATCACCAACTGGCGATCGACCCCTGTTACAAGTTCTACATGTCCCAGGCGGTCGGGCAGAATGAACCGCAGCGTGCCGTGTTGCACCTTCTTGTCGTGCTGCATAAGAGTCCAAAGCTGCTCGGGTTGGTGACCGGTAAAGGTAATTGGCAAGTGAAGTCGTTCGAGCAGGGCGCGCTGACGAGAGACCAGCGTCGCATCAATACGCCCCAATCGCAGAGCGCAAGTGGCTGCCAAATGCATACCTATGGCCACCGCTTCTCCGTGCAAATATTTACCGTAACCGCCATCGGCCTCCAGTGCGTGAGCAAAGGTGTGACCATAGTTAAGGATGGCGCGAAGACCAGTGGTCTCGCGTTCATCCTGTGAAACCACATCGGCTTTGGCACGACATGACTCGGCGACGATGTGCGTGATGGCGCCAGGGTCTTTGGAGAGAATGGCCGGCGTGTGTTCCTCTAGATATGCGAATAGATCTGGCTTAAGAATGACGCCATATTTGACAACCTCTGCCAAACCCGAAGCCAGTTCACGGGCAGGCAACGTGCTGAGTGTTTCGGTATCGATCACTACTAGAGACGGTTGCCAGAAGCAGCCGACCATGTTCTTTGCATTGGGCAAGTTGATGCCGGTCTTGCCACCGACGCTTGAGTCGACCTGGCTGAGCAGTGTGGTCGGTATTTGTATGAGCGGTATCCCGCGCGTAAAGGTGGCAGCCACGAAGCCGGCCAGATCGCCCACAACTCCGCCACCGAGCGCGATGATGGCCGAACCACGATCAGACCGCTGATCCAAAAGAGCTTGCCAAAGTCGGTCGGCCTGGGCGATAGACTTACTCGCTTCTCCGGAAGGTACAGTCACCAAACCGGTACGATATCCGGCTGCAGAGAGACTCTCGAGCAGAGTCTGAGCCAATGGCGTCTCGAGACGCTGGTCAGCCACGATAACGATATGATTGCAACGGCCGAGTACGTCGGGCAACCATTCGGGCAATGCGCTGACGATTCCCTGACCAATTTGAATATCGTAACTTCGTTCCGCCAAGGGAACATGCACACTAATCACTACGGGCACTCCTAAGCTCGTCGACGCATCCGACTGGTGAGGCGATCACATGGCCCCATTTTTACTTTGCCCGAGCGATTAAGGGAAGTTAAGCCTAAGGGAAGTTATGTCCATCGCGTAGGCCAACATACCGAATCGGATGTGACTCACTACTGCTGGGCAATGCGACTGAGCCAGACCGCTTGGAAAGGCGTCTAGATCAGCGGTGAAAGCCTACCCGAAGAGCGGCATAGAGTCGATGCGCCGTTTCAGTTCAGCGCTTTGGGACTCGTTTAATGCCGCTTGGGGCAAGCGACAGTCACCCAGGTCAAATCCCATGCGGTTGAGAATCGTCTTCATGGCGGCATGAAATGGATAGTCATAAATCATGCGAACCATATGGACCGCCTGCGACTGAAGCTGAACAGCGGCAGAAATATCCCCGCGCTCGAAGGCGCTGATGATGCGTGCATATAGCGGCGAGGCAATGTTATAGGTGCTACCGATGGCCGCCTTACACCCAACCACTAGGGCGGAAAGCAGCATTTCGTCGCAGCCCCACATCATTTCGTATTTGCCTTGCTCAAACTCAATGCACTGCTGCAATTCATGGACTTCGGTCGAAGTAAACTTGATGCCAGCCAGATTGGGAATCTGCTTACCGGCCTGGCCCAAGAACTCGACCATATCCAGCTTGGCGCCGGTGAGAGCGGGAATGTGATAGTAGTAGAACGGCAGATTTGGAGCACCGGCGGCCACTTCGGCCATGGAACGTACCAGCATGTTGACGCTGGTGACTTTGAAGTACGAAGGACAGGTGGCCGACACCGCGCTAGCCCCGATTTGCTGGGCATGTTCCGCCAATTGGCGAGCTTCACGCAGCGAGTTATGACCGACCTGAACAAACACGGGTACTCGGTTGGCCACCGCTTTGACATAGGTCTCGGCTACCAGTCGCCGTTCGGCGCTGGTCAGTGACATCCCCTCGCCAGTACTGCCACAGACGTAAAAACCACTTACTTGCCGTTTCAGCAACCAGTCCACCATGAAGGCAATTGGTTCGGTGCGAACTTCTCCAGTGCTGTTAAATGGTGTATAAGCAGCAGCAAACAGTCCGATGTGTCGCTTGAATGTCATTGCGATTCCGTGAAACGAGAGCAAAAACTGAGGGTGCGTGGCGAGAAGTTAACCGATAGCCACAGTTATGATAGGGCGTGATGGAAAAAGTGTGCCGCGGGGCCAAACCGTCTTAAACCCTACTCAGTGCCGATCGATTCGCGCAGGTTAATTTAAATACATCCAGCCCATGGAAGCCCAAGAAATTGCAATCTGAACCGGCCACCAGTTGGCAGTGGTCGATCGACCAACTACAGCAACGACAGTTGGAGCAACTCAATGCGCAACTGGCGGCGATCATGCCACACAACCGTTTTTACCAACGCAAATTTGGTAAAGAACATCTGCAATTGTCCTCTTTGACGGAACTGGCACATCTGCCATATACCACCAAACAAGAACTGGTTGCGTCGCAGGCAGCGCATGGATTGAGCGACCACCATACCTATGCCGCTCAGGATTATTGCCGCGTTCATCGAACGAGCGGCACTCACGGCAGTCCCTTGTTGGTCATGGACACGTCCACCGATTGGCAGTGGTGGGCCGACACCTGGCAACATGTCTTGACCGCGGCCGAGGTGACGGACAACGACCGCGTTTTTATGGCCTTCTCCTTTGGACCGTTTATTGGATTTTGGAGCGCGCATGAGGCCTGCGTTCAACGAGGCGCTCGGTTGATTCCAGGCGGTGGACTATCGACCATCGCCCGCCTGGATTTCATGAGGCAAACACAGCCCACCATTGTTGCTTGTACACCCTCGTACGCTCTGCAGATGGCCAGTGTTGCTCTCGAGCATGGTTTTCCACTCGCTCAACTACCGGTGCGTCGACTGCTGGTAGCCGGCGAACCAGGTGGCAGTATTCCTGCGGTGCGCGAGCGCATTGAACAACTATGGGACGCGCGCGTGATCGATCATTGCGGGGCCACGGAGATCGGGCCTTGGGGATTCGGTTGGTCTACCGGTGGCGGGATCCATGTCATCGAAAGCAGCTTTATCGCCGAACTATTGCCTGTACCCAGTATGCCTGACACCAATCTGCGCGAGCTAGTGCTGACATCCTTGGGGCGGCATGGTGCGCCAGTGATCCGCTATCGAACGGGCGATTTAGTTGACGCGCACCGTCCGCCAAGTGGTCCATGTCGCTTCCTGTGGTTGGACGGCGGGATCGTCGGTCGGGCTGATGATATGGTCGTTGTACGGGGAGTCAACGTTTTCCCAAGCAGTATTGCCGCAGTAGTGGAACGTTTTCCTGCCGTGATGGAGTATCGCGTAACTATCTGCCGACGCGGCCAATTGGATGACTTGATCCTGGACCTGGAGTGCGACGATGCAACGGCCAAGGCAATCGTGCAGCAACTGGATGTGGCCATCGGCCTGCGTATAGAAACCAGGCTGGTCGCCCCTGGCAGCCTGCCCCGTAGCGATGGCAAAGCGCGGCGTTGGCTGGACAAACGCGAATCAGCCGTTGGGCGCTAGCCCACGGTTTCTTATCGCGCGATGAACCCAACCGGACGCTAGCGCGCTTGCGGCTAATCAGCCGCTGGGCGTTAGCCCACGGTTTCTCAGCGCGCGATGATCCGGGACCGGACGCTAGCGCGCTTGCGGCTGATCAGTCACGAAAAACTAGCGCGTCTTCGCTTGACTGATTTCGACGAGTCGGTCGAGAATTTTGGGGCAAGCTTGCTCCAACAGGTCGAGCACGATTTGAAAGCCGTCTGCTTCGCCGTGATAGGGATCAGGTATATCCCGAGGGCCGTCATCCAAGAACTCAGAAAACATCCGCAGTTTGGTTGAAGGTTCGCCGAACAGGGTGGCCAACTCGCGATAGTTATTTCGATCCATGGCGATAATCAAATCGAATTTGGCATAATCCCGAGCCGTTGCCTGCCGGGAGCGACTGGTCAGATCGTAACCACGGCCGGTGGCGGCCACGCGCATCCTCCGATCGGCAGGCTCACCAATATGAAAGCTGCTGGTCCCGGCCGAATCCACCTTGATTTCATCGTCCAGTCCTCGTTCTTGAATCAAACGTTGGAGAACGCCTTCTGCTGCAGGCGAGCGGCAAATGTTCCCCAGACACACAAACAAAACGGAGGCTGGCATATCAGATGCAGTGAATGAGAGTGAATGAGAGGGATCGGGAATCGTCAAACAGCAAATGGCGCGAAACGAACTCTTTCTGCTCTGGCAGAGTAACATTTGTCGGGGAAGTTGACGATTGGACTAGATTTTTTCTACGCAGTCAGTTAGTACTAAAAGATTGCGGGAACGGAAACGGCCCTGGTGTTGAGGATTTGGGTACATGCGTGCAAAGTTCGCTATTGGTGACCGAGTGATTTACACTCGCGATAAGTATAGCAACCGGCCCGGCCCGCGCGCTAAAAATGTGGCCCCTACTCCGCATGGCGAAACTTACGCTTACCAAGTCGATAAGTATTGGACGGTCACCGAGCTGACGCCTGATGGCTCGGTGGTTCTCATAACCCGTCGCGGTAAAACTCACGTTGTCCCCGTCTCCGACCCACGACTTCGCAAAGCCAATTGGTGGGAACGACTGTTCTACTCCGGGCGATTCCCCGATGCGGTGGGTCAAACCGCCAAACCAGTCGCTGAACAAGTGTCTAACGCCAAACCTGGCTGGTAACGGATTCGTTCGCGTTGGTCTGCTGGCGACGACCGGCATCTGGGCGACCTGCGTAGTTCGGGCAATATTTGCATTTTGTCTCTTTTGCGAGTGGCGCCAGCGTTCGTAATCTGCCCATAAGAACTTGGGAATGCATTCTAGGGGGCAGTCGTGGAACTTTACTGGCCCGGTAGAATCCAAAAAGCGGGTAGGATTGGTACCGTCATGGATGACTTTGGGCGAGCTGGGTGGGGGGCGTGAAATAGCCAAACCATGCAGCTCAAAACACTTATGCTGAAATTGCAGGGCTCGATCGTCCGACCGAATCAATTTGAGAGGGTGTCGACAGAGAACTGTCCAAATTCAGATTAGTCTGAAAGTCGGCTGGCAATCGAGCTGCCAGAAGGCCACCTCGTCACTCTACTAGGGACCATGACCGTATGTCTCGTCGCCAAAAACGTCAACGTTTTGTGCAGTGGTTGCGTAGTTGCTTCGCCCGGAATGCGGCTAATTCGCCGGTTGCGGCGGATGTGAACCGCGCCATCAAGCTGGAGCAACTCGAAAATCGTGCCTTGATGGCAGGCGATACCATTTCTCCGTTGCTCGGTTCGGCATACGGCGATCCGCTGGTTGGTTCCAGCACGGCCGGTCTAAAGGCAGAGGGTGAAGCCGCACCGGACTTGGTGGCGCTGGCCAAAGCCATCAAAGATGCTGGCGCGATTATGTACGGCGCCTACTGGTGTCCCCATTGCCTGGCACAAAAAGAACTATTCCAGGACGGTGGCAAGTTCTTGCCTTATGTGGAAGTAACTGACGCCAACCGTCAGCCCAATTCCATCGCGACCAGCGAGAACATTACCTCGTATCCAACCTGGGTCTTCGGCAATCAGCGGCTAGTCGGACAGCAATCGTTGCAGGCTCTGGCAACTTTGGTGGGAGT
>JADLDX010000387.1 GCA_020846515.1 Pirellulaceae bacterium | reverse complement strand
GCAGGATGGCGAGCAGAACATCTTCGGTCAGATTGCCTTTGGCATGGACGAGGCTGACTACTGCATTATGCGCGCACCAAAGCCGACGCTGATCTGCGCCGGCACGCGCGATGTGACGTTCGACTTTGGCGGTACCTGGGAATTGTTTCGCGATGCCAAGCGATTCTACTCGCGGATTGGACATCCGGACATGGTTGATCTGGCCGCGCCCGACGCGCCTCATGGATTCACCTTGCAACTGCGTGAGGCTGTGACGCGGTTCATGGCGCGGCATCTGCTGGGCAAGGACATCGTGGTTCGCGAGGTAGACAAACTGCCTGACTCGTTCACCGACGAGGAGTTGCGAAACTTAAGTGTGCCCGATTGGACGGCTGAGCAGTTGCAATGTGTACCACAAGGTCAAGTCATGCTGATGCGGGGTGAGCGCAGTGTGTTTCAAATCAACGCTGAGATCGCGCAGCAGTTAAAAGCGGCCCGCTCAAGTTCCTTGGATCGCAAGGTTGTGCGCGAGGTTATTGGCGCTTCTGAAATGTCGCCTGAGCCTCGAGTGAAAACAATCGAAAAGATCCCACGCAATGGCTATAGCGTCGAAAAGTTGACTCTAGAAATTGAAGATGCGTTCCAAGTGCCCGCGCTGCTCTACGTGCCGGCCAAGCCGAACGGACGAGCAGTTCTCTATTTGCAGGGCATGGGGCTCAAGGCGGATGTGGATGCTATCGAGTCGCTGGCAAGAGACGGACATTTAGTGCTGGCCGCCGAACTGCGCGGCCTCGGTGAGACAGAGACTGGCTTGCGACGCAAGTCGTTCGGAGCGGGGCTGTTTGGCCGTGACAACCTGGAAATCTTTACGGCGTACCTTATCGGCAAAAGTTATGTCGGCATGCGCACCGATGACGTGCGAAGTTGGTTGCGTGTGTTGAAGACCAAGTCGTCCCACATCAGCCTGATCGCGGTCGGTGAGGCGGCTATTCCCGCATTGCATGCCGCGGCGCTGGAACCCGATGAGTTTCAGAAAATCACGTTACGGCAGATGCTCCCGAGTTGGGAATCGCTGGTGGGAGCCGATGGCACGGTCGATCAAACAGTCAACATGGTTCACGGTGTGCTCAAACACTATGATTTGCCCGAGCTAATTAGGTTAGTGGGGCAGGACCGCGTGCTGATCGAGCAACCCATCGATGGCTTGGGCGCGAAACTGGAATGACTCAGTTGTGCGGTAGGGATGGCCGGTGCCACAGGTTTTGCCGATTCTGCCATCCTGTCAAAAGTTGTGGCGTGTTTCAGCTAGCCCTGTCGATTCTTGTATATTATACGGAACCGTAGCCGAATCGCTCCGCGACTCGGAAGTCCCCGTCACGGAGTGCTGGGGCTACAAAAATTGCCTACCGCCACACTAGCCTACCGCCACACTAGCCTACCGGAGTCAAAAACATGTCGAATAGACATTCGATCCAGAGCGTGGGATGCCGAACTGAGGACCATCCACGCATCGGACGTCGTGACCTGTTGCAGATCGGCGGCATGAGTCTGTTTGGAATGGGGCTGGGAGATTTGCTTCGGTTGGAGGCACATGCCGCGACCACTGGGAGTGAAAGTATCGGCAAGGCGAAATCGGTTGTGTTTATCTTTCAGTCAGGCGGGCCATCGCAGCACGAGACCTTCGATCCCAAGCCGGAAGCTCCTGACATGATCCGCGGTGAATATGGTGTTACGCGTACGCGCACACCGGGGGAAGTGTTTTGTGAGTACCTGCCTAAACTGGCGGCGCGCTCCGACCAATTTTCCGTTGTGCGGACGATGAATCACATTGCGGGTCGGGAGTTTCGCAACGAACACAACAGTTGCGTCTACATGTTGCACACAGGCACTACCTCGCTGCCGATTGGCGACACCAATGCTTCGATCGCTCAACCGCGTGTGGAGCGAGTCAGTTGGCCATCGATTGCCTCGATGGTGTCATACGCAGCGCCGACGGCGGCTGAGGTCGGATTGCCTTCGATGATTGAGTTGCCGCGTACGAGTCATATGAATTATCCCGGACGTTCTTCCGGATTGTTGGGACCACAATACGATCGTTTAGGCTTGGACCTGGCACCTGTGTGCGGCGCCGAAGGCGGGGCTTGCCCCGACTGCTTCCGGCATGCTGATCCGAATCTCGACCCAGAACGATTGCCTGGTGGTAAGCGGCAGTGGTGGGATAATTCCAGTTGTCGCGTACCAGATTTTCAGATGCCGAAGTTTGGGAATCCCGAAGGGCTCAATGTATCGCAGTTGGAGAACCGGGCTGCGCTGTTGCAGCAGTTGGATAACCTGCGGAGAAATTTCGATCGACACGAGCGGACCGCTTCCGAGGCGGCCTGGGACGCGCATCGCCAGCGCGCGATGCGGTTTATCCTGTCGGCGCGGCCAGGCCGGAAAAATCCGTTTGATCTCTCGCAGGAAACGGACCAGACGCGCGACATGTATGGTCGCGCAGAATGGGGGCAAGCATTGCTAGTGGCTCGGCGGCTGGTCGAAGCTGGTGTGCGAATGGTGCAGGTGAACCTGCGAGGTTGGGATACCCATCAAAACGCATTTCGCGACTTGAAGGGGCGGCTGCTGCCTTCCCTGGATCAAAGCCTCAGCGGTTTCCTGGACGATTTATCCGAACGTGGATTGCTGGATGAGACGTTGATTGTCATGTGTGGTGAGATGGGGCGTACGCCGCGCATTTCCCCCATCACCGTGGGAGGGAAAAATGTAGCCGGTGAGGTCTTTACGCCGGGGCGCCATCATTGGGGCGACGCCTTTCCGTGTTTCTTTGCCGGTGGCGGTGTTCAGCCCGGTCGCATCATCGGCCGTACCGATGCTCAAGGTGGCTTGCCATTAACCGACGCCTACACACCAGAAGATCTGGCAGCAACCATCTTTCATTGCCTGGGAGTCGGCCGAGATCGCGAGTTCCACGACAGCACCGGCCGTCCCTACCGCGTCTATCGTGGCCGCCCCATCCAGCCACTATTGGCTTAGTCAATTGCTGCGGCCTTAAGGGTGAGGCTGAATTACTTGATGGGTCATGTAATTTACTTGATGTATCATGTAATTGGCTGATCGGTCTGTTTCTAATGTCGATGGGCGCCAATGCACCGCTATCGGCACGTACCTGGACCGATACGACGGGCCGGTTCATGGTTGCTGTGGTCGTGCTGAAAACGAAGGCTGGTCGATTGATCGCCGTTACTCTTGCGTCATTCTCTTCTCTGGCGGTGTGAAATTACCCCAGTACGAATCGAAGAGGATCTCGTTTTAAAGATCGACTCTGGTTTCACCGCGTTACTATGGATCAGCTATTGGCCAACGGTCACATCGATCGATGCATATGGGCCGGCCGGCTTCCCGTACGGAATTCTACACCGCAAGAGTTAAGAGACACGCAGAGAAAGACAGGGATTTCATCGCGACACTACTCACTTTTCTGACCTTCTGGTTTGTCTAGCTCACCGGTGAGTCTAACCTGCTGGCTAAAGGCTGTGGCCGGTCTGTGGTATAGCAGTTGCACGGAGCGCGAGTGGTTGATGGATTCACTACTTGGGCTGTGCGGGCAAAAGGGAACTGCTATGAGAACTCGTTCAATCTGGTTGATCGGTCTTTTTTTAATGTCGATGGGTGCCAATGCATCGCTATCGGCACGTACCTGGACCGATACGACGG
>JADLDX010000386.1 GCA_020846515.1 Pirellulaceae bacterium | reverse complement strand
CCTAATCAGCGCCCAGTGAACAGCCAAGACAGCTAGCATCCGGGCACTGGTTGTGGGACAATCTTACTGGTAACCCCTCATTGGCAGACTTCGAGACTCTAGCGCCAGCATGCTCCATAATCCGCAACGTAAAATTGATTGCGTCGTGCACGTGGTGACGCCTGAGAACATCGAGTTCGAATATACGGTGGCCGGCCCATTTCAACGCTTGCCGCCATTTCTGGTTGATTTCGCCCTGCGAGCCTCTGTGTTTGTCTTGGTCATCTTTTTGACGGCCTTGGTCGGATTACCGCTAGGCATTAACTCCTCGGCCACCACCGTGGTGGCGACCTTGGCGTTCTTCGTGCTCAGTTGGTTCTATGGCACCGTGATGGAGACTCAATTTAATGGTCGCACGGTGGGCAAAATGGTGTTTGGCCTCCGAGTGATATCGGCTGATGGTCGACCGATCAATGGTTCGCAGGCTGCGCTGCGTAACCTGCTGCGTTTGTGCGATTTCATGCCGCCTCTGACGCTGACACTGCTCGTACCTGATGCGCCACCACTAAATCTAATACCGACTTGTATGGTCGGTTTAGTAGCGATGACTTTAACCGGTCGCATGCAACGCATTGGCGATTTGGCTGCCGGCACGATGGTGGTGTGGGAAGTTCGTCGCGGGTACAACGCCCATCTACATCCCGAGGATGCGCGCGCTTACACATTATCTGAATTGATACCGCCGACGTTTCAAGTCAGTCGTACCTTGGCGCGGGCTGTGGCACTATATATGGAGCGCCGCATGTTCCTGTCGATCCAACGTCGCGAAGAAATCGCGGGTAACCTGGCTGGACCGTTGCTCAAGCAATTTGAAATGCGCGATGACACCAGCGCGGACTTGCTGCTGTGCGCAATCTATGTGCGCATCTACCAAAGCGAAGATCAACGATTGGCAAAGATCAATGCGGCCAGACGCAAAGGCGAGTTACCCAGTGCAGGTGAGTTGGACGGTGCAGCTCGCAAACTGCTGCATCCAGTAACGCCTGTTTCACCGCCCAGTCTATCCCCGCCCCAGCCTGTCTCGCACTTCGTTAATCCATACGACGACCGACAGGATGTGGTCATGGCCGAGATCATTCCTGAGATCACGCCCGAGCCCGTTCAGGTTACCGACAGTTCTTCAAACAATGCTGCCAGTCCCAAGGCCGGTCACAATGTCAATTACGTTGACAATTTCGTTGACAGTTACGTGGTCGATAAACCGGGCACCGACACTACCGACCGCTTGCGAGGGCCGCAACCATGAGCTATTTAGCGGAGACGATTAATAAACGTCGGGCCGATTGGGATCGCCTGGAACAGTTGCTTGGCGAAGTGGCCGGCATGGGTGTCAGCAAACGCACTGGCGCGGTCGTGGTGGAATTGTCTGAGCTGTATCGACGCGCTTGTGCTGATTTGGCGATGGCGGAACAGTATCAATTATCACCATCGATGATCGACTACCTACATGCCTTGGTCGGCCGAGCACACAATACGTTGTATGGTTCGCGTCGCTTTCAATATCGTCGATGGATGGAGCTAGCCTTCCATTACGCTCCGCGAGAAATCTATCGCGACTCCTGTATTCAAATCGTGGGCCTGTTGTTTTTCGGTTTGTTCAGCCTGTCAGCGTTTTTGGGGTACAACGAAGATCGATTTCCCATGTACGCGGAGAAGGTGTTGGGCGCGGACCAGATCCAAGACCTGGAACAATGGCACGAACGAGATTTTGGTCGTGATGTCGGTCAAGATATGGCCATGGCCGCGTTTTACATCCAGCACAACACGGGCATTGGTTTTCAATGTTTTGCCTGGGGGCCGCTTATTTTGCCCGGTTTGTTTGTCACTGTCTTTAATGCGGTATCGTTGGGAGCCTGTTTTGGATATATGGCCCGCGGCGGCGTTGATGGTGGCGACAATTTTCTCGAGTTCGTAACGGCTCACGGAGCCTTCGAGCTGACCGCCATTGCACTGAGCGCTGGAGTCGGTCTACGAATTGGCATTCGCGGTTGGCTGTTCACTGGAGGATTGACGCGCACGGCCTCGTTGCAGCTGGAAGGTCGACGCTCGATTCCAATCATCAGCGTCGCCGCCGTGTTGTTCTTTTTGGCTGCGCTGACCGAAGGTTTTATTTCACCCAGCACCTTACCTTATGGTTTCAAGGCGTTATGGTTGATTTTGTCTAGTTCGCTACTGATGTTCTATTTTGTTGTTCTCGGTTATCCGGAGCCTAATGTTGCAACTGGACAAGACTGAGATAGCGATTCGCGGCCGTTCGACTCTTGAATTGCTGGACCTAAGCTTGCTGGTCATTCGTCGCTATTGGTGGCAACTATTGACCAGCAGCGCAGTGTTGGGTTTGCCGCTGTTGGCCTTGAATGTGTCTCTAATCGGTTGGATGTTAGGGGAACAGGGCCGATTTGCCATGTCGGACTTGGAGCAGCCTGAAATGGCCATGCAAAACCGATATCTGCTGCATCTGTTTAGCCTGTGGTTCTTAGAGTTTCCCTTGGCTTCGTTGCCAGCTACCGTGCTGATTGGCAATCAGATCTTCTTTGAGAAGCTCAGCTTTCGCAGGCTATTGAGTGAGCTTAGGCCTTTGGCTTGGCGAGCGGTATTGGTTTTGGGTGTCTTGCGGTTGGGCTTGATGGCACTGCCCTTGGAATTGTTAATCGTGCGCGATGACCCATTTAATCCGTTTCTGGAAATAGTGATGCTGGTCCTTTTCTTTTGTGGCTGGTCAGCTTTGCGACGCGCTTCGGCCCCCTATGCACCTGAAATTTTGGGGTTGGAGTCTTGCAGATTAAGGTTGAAAAAGAAGGGCGAGCTAACCTATTGGCGTCGGTCACGCAGTTTGCATGGCCCTATCGTGGGTGATTGTATCGGCCGCTTTATGACCAGCGCGTTTGTAGCGGCTGCCATGGTGGTCATGTTGTATTCGCTGACCCTGGTCGGTGACTTTGTCGGCGTGCGGCGCGGCAAAGTCGAGGTCATCAATTCGATTCTGTCCAATCGGTCGATGTTGTATACCGTGTTACCCTTGACGATGTGGTTGGCCGGTATTTATGTGACGGTGTTCCGTTTTTTGACTTATCTGGATTCTCGCATACGCCTTGAAGGTTGGGAGGTTGAGTTGCAATTAAAGGCCGAACGCACTCGCCTGTTGGCTGCGATGAATGTAACGCCCGAAGGTCAATTGCTGCAGGACGAGGCGCCCGTAGCATGAAGCACTATGCATGGCCAATACTTTTACTGACAGTTGGTAGCGTGCTGGTCGCCGGGTGCGAGAAACGCGGCGTCGATTCGACTCAGCAGCAGCAACGCGCGCTCGATTCGATCAAAGGCGAGAAGTGGTATGATGCCGACAAAATGGCTTACCGTACACCGCCGGTCACATCTAGTCTCGATGACGTCATTCGCACAGATGGATGGAAGGCCACGCCCAAGCCGCCACCGGTGGCTCCGCCTCCCGGAGGTGCTGTTGGTACCGGCGGAGCCAGCGCATTTTTTAGCGTGCTGATCTGGGTCATTCTAGGCACCGCATTGATCGGCCTGGCGCTGTTGTTGATTATGACTTCCATGCGATCCTGGAACCTTGGACGTCAGATGCGTCGATCCACTCAAGCCATCGAGATCGATCCGACGCGGGTTGTCGATTTGCCATTCGAAGCCCAAGAGGAAATGCGCGATCCCTTGGATTACGCCCGTCAGTTGGTGGCCAACAATGACTATGATGCCGCCGTTTTGTTTCTTTACGGATACATGCTTTTGGCCCTTGATCGGGCTGGGAAAATTGTCTTGCATCGAGGCAAGACCAACCGCATGTATCTGTTTGAGCTCAGCGGGGAACGACGTTTGCGAGAACTTCTGACGCCCACTATGTTGGCCTTCGAAGAAGTTTTCTTTGGCCGCCATCCCATGGAACGCATCCGGTTCCTGGAACTCTGGCGCCAGCTCGACGAGTTTCATCGTGAATTGGCGCCGATCATGGCGAGTCGTCAGGCAAATCCACAAGTTGGTGTGGAGGCGACATCCGTATGACATCCGATGCGCCTGAAGGCAAAAAGACATGTCACAAGCTGCGTAACAAACCACGTAGACACGCACATAACAAGCCACTTTTGCTGAGTCGCCTGGGGCTGGCGATCGTCAGTCTGTTCTTAGTAGGTTGTGGCCAACGAGGGATATCGAGCGAATATGGTGCCACGCGAAGTCCGGCCAAGCACGCCAGCTTGAACGGGCTGGGCGTGTTTGAAAAGTTATGTCTGCAATCGGGCATGAAGCTAGTCAGCGCCACGCGATTATCGCCCAGGTTGGACAAAGCCGATGGTTTGATCCTGGTTGGCGACACGTTTCATCCGCCCGCTAAAGAAGCTCGGGACTGGATGGAAGCCTGGCTGGCCAAGCAGAGCGGTCGCACCATTCTCTACTTTGGCCGAGACTTCGATGCCACGGCTCATTACATGCAACACACGTTGGCTGGTCAACCGCCTCAGCAACTGCCGCGAGCCCGTATCGATTTGGCCTGGGCGCGAGTTTCGTTGGATGCCAGGTTAACCAGCGAAGTTGACCGGGATGTATTCTGTCGTTGGTTTGTCTTGCGGGTGGAAGAGCCCGAACGCTTGATACGAAAGTTCGCTGGTCCTTGGGGCGGTTCGATGGATGACCAAGCCGTCTGGCCGGTTCGTAGTTACTTGGATGTTGCAGATCCGGAACTGGCGGCGGTTCGACCTACCTGGCCAGCTGCCCCAGCCTTGACACCTACGTTTCGTTTTCCGAGACGAAATGCCAGAAGTAATCGCAGGTCGACACCCCGCACGCCCACTGGTGCGCCTCAGCCAACTGCTCCACAGCCAGTCGTTTATACGTCCGTCTGGTCATACCTTGATATCGGTGATGACGAGACTTGGGACGCAGAATGGGAGAAGGCACCAGAGGCCGAAGTCTTGCTGGCAGGTGCCGACGGCACGCCGTTGGTAACTCGACTGACCAGCGAGCGTTACCCGAACAGTCGAATCATAACCGTGGCCAACGGTGCGCCGTTGTTTAATGGGATGATGATCCAGCCGCAATTTCGTACTGTAGCCCAAAAGATCATCGCAGAAATGCAGCCAGGTAAACGCCTGGCGGTGTTGCCCTTTAGTCAATTCGGTATCCAGGTCAGCGAGATACCGGACAACCGCGATGACGAATCGGGGCTGGCCGTGTTGCTGACCTGGCCGATGAATATGGTGATCGCTCACCTTACGTTCTTGGGATTATTGTTTTGCCTAGCGCTTTATCCGATTATTGGACGACCGCAATCGCCGCGCGCCGGTGGAGTCAGCGATTTTGGCCAGCATGCGGAGGCCTTGGGGCAAATGTTATCGCGCACGCGAGACTTGAGTTTCGCGCGAACAACTGTGGCTAACTATCTGCGCATAGTTCGCGGCGAAACGTTGCCTGGCTGGTTACAATCGCCTGGAAGCAATCCGCCGTCGACCGATGATCCACCGACCACATTGCCTTGACCATCCGCTCATCGACTTAAGCAACCTCGAGATTAGAACAGGCCCAGATGCGATCAACGAAAGAAGTGTTTGAAGCGGTCTCCTCCGAACTGCACAAGATTTTTATTGGCCAAGAGGAACTGGTGCTGACGACGCTGGTGGCCTTGATGTCCGGTGGACACATTCTCATCGAGAGCTTGCCTGGTATGGGCAAGACGCTGTTCGTAAGGTCGTTGGGAACGATTTTGGGCTGTCGCTTTGGTCGTATTCAATTCACTGCCGACTTAATGCCTAGCGATATTACCGGCGCGCCGCTATTGGATATGCGGACGCAGGAGTTTCGCTTTCGGCCCGGCCCTGTGTTTACACAGTTGCTCTTGGCCGATGAGATCAATCGCTCGCCGGCCAAGACCCATGCTGCTTTGTTGGAGATCATGCAGGAGTATCGGGTGACGGTTGACGGAACCAGTCATGTGTTGGAACGACCGTTTCTGGTGTTGGCTACGCAGAATCCAATCGAAAGCGAAGGCACCTATAACTTACCTGAAGCACAGTTAGACCGCTTTATGTTCAAGGTGGTCGTCGAATACCCAAGCGAACAAGAAGAAGAACGCATATTAACCTTGCATAGCCAAATGGTCGACTTGAACAAGCGTTTGGAGTCAGAGTTGCGAGCCATTACCGACCCGGTCGAACTGATGGCTATCTCGGCGGCCAACGCGCAAGTTCGAGTTGAACCGAAGTTGGTCAGCTACATTAATCGGCTCGTACGCCAGACACGTAAGTGGCCTACATTCTACCTCGGCGCATCGCCTCGAGCCGGTTTGTCGTTGATGCAAGGTGCACGCACTCTGGCGGCGGCGCGGGGACGAGATTTTGCGATTCCCGATGATGTTGTCGAGATTGTCTTGCCTGCGCTGCGACATCGCGTGGTCATGACTGCCGAGGCTGAAGTCGAAGGATTGAAGGTCGATGATCAGCTCCGGCAACTGGTCAAGAGCATTGAGGTACCGCGCACCTGATGGATACCGACACGTCAGCTTTCTCGTTCGAGATGTTGGGCATCACGCCCTGGTCGGTCATGTTCCTGGCTATGGGACCGTTGTTGGTTTTGATGTTGGCCACCAAGACCTTTCCAACATCGCGGCTGGCAATTGTATTTTGTATCCCGGTCTTCATGACCATCGTGTTGCCCGTTATGCCCGGTTGGTGGTGGATAGTCGTAGGCGTGATCGAAGGTCTGTTGTTGATCGTAACGACTATTGATCTGCTGAGCATTGCCTCGCTGAAATCGCTCAGCGTCCAACGCACGATGGCGCGTGTGGCTTCGTTAGGTGGTTGGCATCCGGTCGAGTTGGCGTTGTCGTATCGAGGCGCGCGGTCATTGCGTTTGCAATTGACTGACGATGCCGCCAATGGATTAGTAATTGATCCACCCCTGCACCGTTGTTTGCTGGCTCCGCATACTCGCACAACCTTGTCCCATCGCTTGTTGCCCAGCCAACGTGGTGAGTTCACGCTGGAACAGGTTTATCTGTCGCTGTTGAGCAAGCTGGGGCTATGGCAACGGTTACGCACATTGCCCGTCCCGGGAATCCTGCATGTCTATCCAAACATTCAACAGATCGGCGAATATGCGTTGTTGGCACGCACCGGTCGTCTGAGTCAGATAGGTGTACGCAAGACGCGCCGGGCAGGGCAAGAGAACAACTTTGAACGATTGCGTGATTACCAGGAAGATGACAACTACAAGCATATCGATTGGCGCAGTACGGCTCGTCGACAGAAGCTAACGGTCAAACAGTTCCAGGCGGATCAGAGCCAGCGGATCATTTTTTTGCTGGATTGTGGTCGGATGATGACCAATCAATACCAAGACTTGAGTCTGGTCGATTACTCGTTGAATTCTATCTTGTTGCTCAGCTACGTCGCCTTATCGCAAGGTGATTCGGTCGGCATGATTTGCTTCTCCGATCATGTTCATAACTACGTGCCGCCCGTGGGTGGCAAGCGGCAGATGAATCGCTTGCTGCATGCCGGATTCAACCAGTTTCCACGATTGGTGCAATCCCGTTTTGACAATGCGTTCTTGTATTTGTCGACCCATTGTCGGCGACGCTCCCTGGTAGTGTTGGTCACCAATGTGATCGACCAGGTAAACGCGGATCAAGTTCAAAACTACATGGGCAATTTGATCGGTTGTCATTTGCCCTTGTTGGTACTCTTGCGGGATCACAGTTTATTTCAGTTTGCTGACAATCCTGCTCCCGACGAAAGCGTTTTATATCGCAGCGCGGCAGCCAGTCAGTTGCTGCTGTGGCGCCATCAGGTAATTCGCCGCATGCAAGCTGGCGGCTGCCTGGCCTTGGACGTGTTCCCCGAAGAGATGACCTCACCCATGGTCAATAAATACCTGGAAATCAAAGCCCAACATATGCTATGACCCCCGTTTAACAGTCAGCCGCAGGCGTACTCATTGAAAAGCGGTACGGCGCAAGCCGTCCGGTTCCCCAGTATTCCTCGACGAAACACCGGGCAGCTGGCGCTGCTCCGCTTAAATGGGAGCAGTACGCCTGCGG
>JADLDX010000385.1 GCA_020846515.1 Pirellulaceae bacterium | reverse complement strand
CGCAGCAGGGAACTAACCCTCCTGCTGCGTAGCAGCGGGAGGGTCGGCTGGCGTCAGCTCAGCCGGGGAGGGGGCCTCCCGTGCTAACCAAGGCATGAAGTATTTCGCTGCGAACTCGTCTGTGCGGCGCACGCACCCTCCCCGAAAAAACAGGCTGCAGTAGCGCCTGTTTTTTCGACCCTCCCGGACGCTGCGCTGGGAGGGTTAGTTCTGCTGCTGCGCAGCAGCGGAACGCTCTACGCGTTAAAATGAACGTCCACTATCCACCTACCGCATCTCGAGTTAAGCATCGCCATGAGCATAAATTTTCGTCGACGCGTGAACTTGCTCATGGGCAATGCTCTCGCCTGGTTCTTGTGCTCGCTCGCTGCCCAAGCTGCGCAGGCCCAAGGCTATGCGCCTGACCAGGCAGTCAAACGGATGACATTGGCGGAAGGGTTGCAAGTCGATCTCGTGGCCAGCGAGCCGCTGGTGCGGCAACCTGTGTGCATCGAATTCGATGACCGTGGTCGTTTGTGGTGCATCCAGTACCTTCAATATCCAAACCCCGAAGGTCTGAAACGCACTCAAGTCGATCGCTATTCACGCACAAAATATGATCGCGTACCTGAACCGCCGCCGCATGGTCCACGCGGTGCCGATCGCATCACGATCTTGAGCGATAACAATAACGATGGCGTGATGGATAGCAGTCGCGACTTCATCGATGGCTTGAACCTGACCAGCGGCCTGGCGATTGGGCACGGTGGCCTGTTTGTTCTCAACGTGCCCTACCTCTTGTTTTATGCTGACCGCAATCGTGACGATGTACCCGACGGTCCGCCCGAAGTGTTGCTCAGCGGATTTGGCATGGAGGACGCGCATAGCGTGGCCAACTCGCTGACCTGGGGACCCGACGGTTGGCTGTACGGTTGTCAGGGCAGTACGGTCACGGCCAACATCCGCGGTATCCAGTTCCAGCAAGGAGTCTGGCGTTACCATCCGCGAACCAAAGCGTTTGAATTGTTTTGCGAAGGCGGCGGTAATTCTTGGGGACTAGACTTCGATGCCGATGGCCATCTGCTCTACAGCACCAACTACGGCGGTTATGTGCTCTTGCACGGAGTACAAGGTGGCAATTACGTCAAGTCGTTTGCCAAACATGGCGCGTTGCATAATCCGTATGCCTATGGTTACTTTGAACATGCACCGCATAAAGAATTTCGCGGCGGGCATGTCACGGTTGGCGGAATCGTTTATCAAGGTGGGGCGCTGCAGGCGCAGTTCAATGGCCAGTACCTGGCCGGCGACTTACTTGGTCATGCGGCCTACTTTCACCGCTTGATCCCAACCGGTTCGACCTTTCGCACGGAGACCGTGGGAAAACTGCTGGACAGTCATGACACCTGGTTCGCGCCCACCGATGTCATGACGGGCCCAGATGGTCATGTGTACGTGTCCGATTGGCATGACCAACGTACCGCCCATCCTGATCCAGATGCTCAATGGGATCGCAGTAATGGACGCATCCTGCGATTGCGCCCGCGCGAAAACAGCGGCAAAGATCTAACCAAGCTTGATTTCGCTAAGCTTTCTTTGCCCCAACTGCTCGACTTGCACACCCATCCTAACCAATGGCATGTGCGTCGCGCGCGACAAGAACTGGCCGCTCGAGATGCACGCTCCGTGTTACCGGAGTTGTTGGAAACAGCGTTGAACTCTACGAATGCGTCGACGGCGCGCGAAGCGTTCTGGAGCTACATCACACTGCAAGGACCGACCAGTGACGCGCTGATGAGCGCCGGCGACGAAACGCTCAAGCGACTGTTGGCAAGTCCACATGCTGTCGTGCGGCGCTGGACGGTGCGTTGGATCGGCGACAGCGGACAGGTTTCCACCGCGCTAGCGCACGCGCTGGATGATTTGGCGGAAGTAGAACCCGACTTGCACGTGCGCAGTCAGTTAGCGTCGATGGCCGCGCGTCTGCCAGCCGCGCAAGCCCTGCCGGTCATTAACGCGAACATCAATCGCGATATCGATCATGCCGATCCGTTCTTGCCATTGCAATGGTGGTGGGCGGTCGAGCGACACAGCGTTTCTGGACGCGACGAAGTGATGAGCCGCTTTACACGACGATCGTTGTGGAAGTCGAAGCTCGGACGCGATGTGTTGCTGGTACGACTGGTCCGTCGTTACATGGCCGAAGGTACGGCCGCCGGCCAGCAGTGCGTGCTGCGGTTGCTGCAGGCTGCGCCTGATGACACTGCTCGGCTACCGCTATGGGACGCAATGCTACTGGGTTGGCAAGAATCGCCCACAGCGACACTGAAAGAATCTCGAGTGATAGAGGCTCAACTGGCCGAGTATGTGCAGATGCACTGGCAGGCCAATTCCCAGCAGCCAGCATTGTCGCGTCTGGCCATTCTGTTTGGCAACTCACAACCGCGCGAACAAGCGTTGGAGTTGGCACAGGATCGAAACCAAAAAGAATCGGCGCGTATGACCGCGTTCCAGTTGTTGGCAGAGCATCCAGAACCGGCTGGGTTGAATAGGCTGATCGAAATGTTCAGCGCCAGCCAAGAAACCGAAGCCATACGCCTGGCTGCGCTGCGAGTCTTGTCACGCATCGAAGATCAACGCGTATCAGCTGCCATCTTGAAGTCGCTAGCCCAGTCGCCCTCAGCTGCCATGGCCACGCAGATGCACACCATTTTATTCAGTCGCCGTCCATCGGCCATGGCCTGGCTGCAGGCGATCGATCGAGGCGAGTTACAAAAAGAATCGACTACGCTGGAGCAAGTGCGGCAGCTAGCCGTGCTGGACGATACTCAAATCGATAAACTGGTCATCAAGCATTGGGGGAAACT
>JADLDX010000384.1 GCA_020846515.1 Pirellulaceae bacterium | reverse complement strand
TTCGCATTACCCGATTCGTGCGCCGTTCGATGGTACCGTGCTCTCCAAAGACGTCGCGTTGCTGGAGCATGCACGACCCGATATGCAATTGCTGCGCATTGCCGATCTTGCAACGGTTTGGGTGACAGCTGATATCTACGAAGAGCACATGCCGCTCTTGTCATGGCTGGACGGAAAAACGGTGCTCGTGCGCAACGAAGCCTGGCCCGACCGCACGTTCAAGGCGGAAATCTTTGCCAGTGGCGAGATCATGGACGAGGCATCGCGCACGATCGCCTTGCGGGCTATCGCCGATAATTCAGAACACCTTTTAAAACCAGGTATGTTCGTCAGCGTTGAATTGCCACCGATCGAGAAATCAGGCGTCTTGCAACTGCCGGACACTGCCGTTCAAGAACATGAAGGTCAGAAGTTCGTCTTTTTGCATGACCATGATGACGTATTCGTGCGACGCAACGTGGTCACGGGGCTAACGGGCGAAACAGGTATCGAAATCAAAGAGGGTATAAACGCGGGCGACCAAATCGTCATGGCTGGTGGCTTCGTGCTCAAGTCGCGCATGCTGGCAGACCTCATGGGTGGAGAATAAATCAATGGTACGCCACCTCATCAATTGGTCGCTGGACAATCGATTCATTGTCATGCTGCTCGCGGCAGTCATACTGGGGCTAGGCACGTTTGCAGCCTCGACCATTCCGCTGGACGCGGTCCCCGATTTGACGAACGTACAAGTTCAAGTGCTGACCAACGCGCCGGCACTTGGCCCAGTCGAAGTGGAACAGTTCATCACGTTTCCCGTTGAAAACGCGATGAGCGGATTGCCGCAAGTCGAAGAAATACGGTCGATCAGCCGTTTCGGTTTATCGGCTGTGACCGTGGCTTTCGAAGAGGGCACTGATATCTACTGGGCTCGCAATCTCATTAGTGAGCGGCTGCAGAAGGCGCGTGAAGAAATTCCAGCGGGCATGGGCGACCCGCAGATGGGTCCCATTGCGACGGGTATGAGCGAAATCTATCAGTTCGAGGTGCGCAGCGCAGACAACTCGCATAACCTGATGGAACTGCGCACGATACTCGATTGGCAAATCGCTTTCCAACTTCGAAGCGTACCAGGCGTGATTGAGGTCAATACGTTTGGTGGCGAATTGAAAACCTACGAGATCCAGGTGGATCCAGACAAGCTTCGCAATTATTCGATCAGCCTGACGCGACTGTTTGAGGCACTGCAAGAGAACAACGCTAACGCCGGTGGTGGTTCGATTGAACACGGTTATGAACAACGCTTGATTCGCGGAGAAGCGTTGGTCAGCACTCTAGAGGACGTCGGGAGTATCGTGCTGGACAGTCGCGATGGTACGCCGATTCGCGTCTCGGATATTGGACAGGTGCGTTTTGCTCCGATGCTCCGGCAAGGCGCCGTGACACGCGACGGTAATCGCGAAGCGGTCACTGGTATGGTCATGATGCTCATGGGTGGCAACTCACGACAAGTAGTTGAAGACGTCAAACATAAAATTGCCGAAATCAAAAAGACGTTGCCCGTTGGCGTGACGATCGATACGTTCTACGATCGCACAGAACTGGTGGACAAGACAATTCATACCGTCGCCGAGAATATCGGCTTGGGTGTTATCTTGGTCATCATCATGCTGTTCTTGCTCTTGGGTGACGTGCGAGCCGGTCTGATCGTAGCAGCAGCGATTCCCCTGTCAGCCATGAGCGCGCTGATTGCCATGCGATACGCAGGTGTATCGGCCAATCTGATGAGCCTGGGTGCAGTCGACTTCGGGGTTATTGTCGACGGTGCCGTGGTCATGATTGAAAATGCTGCTCGACAAGCGACGCGATTTCAAAAAGAAAACAATGGCAAACGCGTGCCTCTGCACGTATTTCGCGAGTCAGCTTTGGAAGTGGGTACGCCCATTCTCTTCGCAGGCTTGATCGTCATCATCGTCTTCTTGCCCATCCTCAGTCTGCAAGGCATGGAAGGCAAGATGTTTCGGCCGATGGCGTTTACATTCATGTCCGCCTTAACCTCCGCATTAATATTGTCGGTCACGGTGATGCCAGTCATGGCGTCGTTGTTCTTGGCGCGACGGATGCGTGAGCACGAAACGTTTTTGGTGCGCTGGATCAAGCAAGCCTATACGCCGATGCTGCGTTACGCGATGGCCCATCCTTGGCCCATGTTCCTTGGCTCGATAGCCATGTTTGGCATCAGCGTAGCCATGGCGGCTGGTTTTGGTGTGGAGTTCGTCCCGAAACTGGATGAAGGCGATATTGCCATCCAAGCCACACGTCTACCGAGCGTGTCGTTGGTATCCTCGCTGGAGATGACGCGGGCCATGGAACGCACTTTACTGAAGTTTCCGGAGGTTGAGACAGTCATCTCCAAAACGGGGCGCCCAGAAATTGCCAACGATCCGATGGGCGTGCACCAAACCGATATTCTCGTGCGATTGAAACCGCCTGATCAATGGCCAAAAGATTCCAATAAGCTGAAGTTGGTGGAAACCATGCAAGCAGCGCTGGACGCGGAAGTACCCGGCAATGCGTACAGTTTTACACAGCCCATTGAACTGCGCGTGCAGGAGTTGGTGGCCGGTGTGCGTTCGGATGTGGGCCTAAGTCTTTACGGGGACGATCTAACGGCACTCAAAGAATCGGGAGACGAAATCGTACGGGCCTTGAGCACTGTGCCCGGGGCAGCCGACGTGCAAGCTCAACAGATCGCTGGCTTGCCTTACTTTCGAGTCATCGTGCGTCGAGCCGACTTGGCACGTTATGGAATCAACGCACGCGAAGTCTTAAACGCTGTCAGTTCCGTGGGTGGTGTCACCGTCGGTCAGGTCTTTGAAGGGCAACGTCGCTTTCCATTGCAGGTGCGCTTGCGGCCTGAGTGGCGACACTCAGTCGACGATCTGCTGCAATTGAAAATCGATGATCCGCAAGGTCGGCAGATTCCAATCTCACAATTAGCGGACATTGTCACCGAAGATGGCCCGGCGGAAATAAGTCGCCATGCGATTCGTCGACGGCTGCTGATCCAATGCAACGTGCGTGGGCGCGACCTGGCCGGCTTCGTAAACCAGGCGCAGCGGACCGTCAGAGAAAAGGTCCAACTGCCCGCGGGTTATTCGCTGGAGTGGGGAGGTCAATTCAAGAATCTGCAAGAGGCCAGCCAACGCCTGGCGATCGCTGTGCCCGTGGCATTGTTCTTGATCTTTGCCCTGCTCTACATGACCTTTAACTCGATGAAGATGGCCATGTTGATTTACTTGAACGTCCCGATTGCCGCGACTGGTGGCATTTTGGCGCTCTGGGTTCGAGACATGCCCTTTTCCATTTCTGCCGGCGTAGGCTTTATCGCTTTGTTTGGTATTGCGGTCATGAATGGGGTCGTGTTGATTGAACATATTCGACATTTGCGAGCGCATGGGCATGACCAGATGGATTCGGTAATCACCGGGGCCATGGATCGATTGCGGCCCGTCTTGATGACTGCGTCCTGCGGAGCCCTGGGCTTTATTCCGATGGCCTTGTCCGGCAGCGCCGGCGCCGAAGTGCAACGCCCTTTGGCAACGGTGGTCATCGGCGGCTTGATTACATCGACGGCATTGACCTTGTTGGTCTTGCCGACGATCTATCGCTGGTTTGAACCAAAGGAAAGCGTGGAGTAAAAAGCTCCAATTTGAACCTTTGAAGAATTGAAGAGGAGAGACAGAAAAAAGGGGACAGAAAAATTCTCTGGTGCTCAGTGGACGGTTAATGCCGAGAGATACGTTGCCGAGTATTGGAAGGAAGAGGATGGGACGAGTCGCGGAGCGATTCGTCTACAGCAAGCTACATTGAAAGACACGCATGGCGATGCGGCTATCCCGCATGTCCAACAAGTGTATTTTGAGGTTCCAGCCGGCTTCCACAATCCACTGTGCAAAGCGATCCCCAGTGTGACGTTGAGGTTCGCTGAGCAACCACTGGCCACCTGCTGCCAGGTGCATGCGGGCGCATTGTTCCAGTTGCGGAAAGTGATTGGGATCGTAGACCAGATCGGAACTGAGAATGATCGGGTAGGCTGGGTGAGGCAACCTTTGCTCCGCCCAGCGCAGCCGCTCGATCGATACGCGTTGGCGCACGATCAGGCTGTTCAATCGAGCGACCAACATGGCCAGGTCGACGGTGTCGGTGATCGTCACCTGCGCGCCGCGTAGCGCGGCCGCAATGCCGGCGCGGCCCGAACCAGCGCCCAACTCCAACACGCGGACATCTTGCATATCCAGCGTGGCCATAAACTGATCTAAACCGAAGGCCGCGCGCCAGTCAGCCGCCCAAAATGGATCGATATCAGCAGCCGACTGCTCAACGCTAGTGACGGCTTCCTCAAGCAACGAATCGGGATCAGCGGCCTTGTACCAGCGAATCGTTTGTTCGGCTAACCGAATCGATTGCACTTGCAGTGGCAAGATCACTTCAATGGCCGCGCGCAAATCCTCTTCGTCTAAGCGCGCTAGATCAGCTCGCTGGATCAGAGCCGCCGCCGCGCTGGCCATGCGACTGGATTGGGAGATGGGTGTCGTGGTCATAATGTAGACGAATCGCTCCACGACTCGTCATTTCCTCATCCAAAACGCTATGTAGACGAATCGCTCCGCGACTCGTCAAATTCTCTCGAAGCGCTTAGCTGAGCTGTAACGCTTTGTCGCTAATGTCCTTGCGGCACCAACCACCAGACCAACGCACCTTTTGCACAGCGGTATAGGCTTGCAACTTGGCTGCCGAGATCGTGTTCCCCATAGCCGTCACACCCAACACGCGGCCGCCGTCGGTGACAATAGCGTCGCCTTCCATTCGCGTGCCAGCATGAAAGACTTTGACATCCTCCAAGGCGTCCGCTGCATCGATACCGGTGATGGGGCGTCCCTTTTCATATTCTCCAGGGTAGCCCTGGCTCGCCATGACCACACAGATCGATGGTCGTGGATCCCACACGGGCGGATCGATCTCGCCCAATCGCATATCCACTGTGGCTTCTAGAATATCGACGATGTCCGACTTTAAACGCATCAGTAGCGGCTGGCACTCGGGGTCTCCGAAACGCACGTTGTATTCGAGTACTTTGGGGCCGGTCGGTGTCAGCATCAAACCGGCGTAAAGCACACCGCGGAATGGTTTGCGATTGCGCTTCATGGCATGTACGGTCGGTACCAATACGTGCTCTTCGATCCAAGCCATCATGTCATCATCGACGACTGGGGTTGGGCAATACGCGCCCATGCCGCCCGTGTTTGGACCAGTGTCTCCGTCAAACGCCGGCTTATGATCCTGGGCGGGTGGCAATGGAACAATGGTCTGGCCGTCGGTGATGGCCAGGACGCTGGCCTCTTGGCCTTCTAACCGCTCTTCGATAATGATTTGGTTGCCGGCTTTTCCAAATTCTCGTCGACGCGAGATACGATCGATGGCTTCCAAGGCATCATCGCGTCGTTTGCAGACGACGACGCCCTTACCCGCAGCCAGGCCGTCAGCCTTCACCACGACAGGGCATCGATCTCGTTCGCCTGGAAAGCGACCTTTGATAAAACGCATGGCATCATCTGGATCGCGGAAAACTTGAAAGTCGGCCGTGGGGACATCGGCCTGTCGCAGCAGACTTTTACAAAAAACCTTACTGCTTTCCAGCTGAGCGGCCGCCTGCGTAGGTCCAAAGATGCGCAGATTCTGAGCCTGAAAGGCATCGACGACCCCCAACGCCAAGGGGGCTTCTGGTCCCACGACGGTTAAATCAATGCGTTCATCTTTGGCGAACTTGACCAGTGCCGGCACATCTTCGGCCTGGATGGGCACGTTCTCTGCATCGCGAGCGGTACCAGCATTGCCGGGTGCGACAAAAATCCGCTTCACGCGCGGACTCTGTTTGATCTTCCAGGCGAGCGCATGCTCGCGACCACCATTGCCAATAATCAATATCTTCATCAGATCCGTCGTCCACTGGTCCCATACGCCTGATCGAAACAAAACGAGTTGGCGATTGTACGGGTAATCGCTCATTCTCGAAACGGCCCAGCGTTGACTCCGGGGGCGTGTTTCAGCGACAATAATCGTCCAGGGCGATTGGATGGGCGATTGTAGGCAGCGTCGGGGGCAGCGGTAAGCAGGCCCAGCCACACGTGGCAACGACGGATGTTCAGGTAGGTTTTGCCCCTAGGTTTAGAGTTAACGATTGAGTTTCCATAGGCGGTGTTTCGCATGCGTAAAGTCGATGCTGGTGGCGGTTGGCCCGCGATCTTCTATTCCTTCAAGAAGGCCCGTGAAGCCGGAGGCTTCTGGAAGTTTTACAAAGCGTTACGTTCCAAGAACGCCTGCAAGACGTGTGCTTTAGGCATGGGTGGCCAGCAGGGCGGCATGGTCAACGAACGTGGCTCCTTCCCCGAAGTCTGCAAAAAATCGATGCAGGCCATGGCTTCCGATATGCAGGCAGCCATCACAGCCGACTTCTGGACTCGACACTCGCTATCGGACCTGCAGAGCTGGTCACCGCGTCAGCTGGAGTATGCCGGTCGACTGATCCAACCAGTCCTGTGGGAACGCGGAGCCAGGCATTTTAAAACGATCACTTGGAACGAGGCCTTTGAGCGGATCACCCGTAAACTAAAGGCCATACAACCCGACGAATCTTTTTGGTACTTCAGTGGACGAAGCAGCAACGAAGCCGCCTTCCTGCTGCAGTTGCTGGCTCGACTATACGGTACCAACAATGTCAACAACTGTAGCTACTATTGCCACCAAGCCAGCGGTGTCGGCTTGAATTCGTCTTTGGGTACCGGTACGGCCACGGTAACGCTGGACGACCTGGAATCGGCAGATCTGGCCATGATCATTGGCGGCAACCCGGCCAGCAACCATCCGCGCCTGTTAACTTCGCTGATGCATCTGCGCAAACGCGGTGGTCGGGTGATCATCATCAATCCCGTCCGCGAACTGGGTATGAAAAAGTTCCGTATCCCTAGCTCCGTTTATAGTCTGTTCTTCGGATCAAAAATTGCTTCGGATATCATCCAGCCGCATATCGGTGGCGACTTGGCGCTGCTGAGCGGTATGTCCAAAGTGATTGTCGAAATGGGCAGTGCGGACACTACGTTCTTGCAGAAGCAC
>JADLDX010000383.1 GCA_020846515.1 Pirellulaceae bacterium | reverse complement strand
TCGGTGAAAGTGCCCATTGCCCAATCAAAGATGCGGAACTGTCGATTGATGATCCCCTGGAAGGTTGGCGATTGCGTTTAACGTTAGCACCTGGGGCGCGTAGGTTAGCCTCTGGACAGACGATGCGCTGGGTCAGCGTCATGGCCGCCCTGGGTTCCTCGGCCGCGCTGGTACTATTGGGTGTGCTGATCACGCTCAACCTCAACCGACAACTGCGTCTAGCCGCCGAACAAGTTTCCTTTGTCAATCAAGTATCGCATGAACTCAGGACGCCGCTGACCAACATACGCATGTATACCGATCTGGCCCTGCAAGGTCTGGAAACGCATCCAGATGCTGGTTTAGAACCTGAGATCGAACGCCTCTCGATCATTCAGCAGGAAAGCAGTCGATTGGGTCGGCTGATCGAAAACGTCTTGAGCTTTGCCAGAATGGGCCGCATCGACCGAAGTTTACAGGTTCAAGAAGTCGTCGACCTAGACGCCGTCATCGATCAAGTCGTGGCGACGTTTGCACCGCCATTAAATGAGCTCGGTATTCAGGTTGACAGAGAGCGTGGTGTCAACCAAACAGTCTCAGTCAACTTGGAGATAGTGGAACAGATCTTGGTGAATTTGATCAGCAATGCGATCAAGTATGCATCGGCGGGCAAGCTGCTGCGGCTTCAATCCCAGTTGTCGGGCTCAGATCTATTAATTCGTGTCATCGATGCTGGGCCCGGGATTCCCAAACGGCTGCGCCGTCGCGTCTTCGAACCGTTTTTCAGGCTGAGCAATCGCTTGGAAGATCCAGCCGGTACGGGCATCGGACTCTCGATTGCCCGCGAACTGGCACGCCAACATGGCGGTGATTGTGTGTTAGAGAACACGCAAGTTGGCTGTAGTTTCTTAGTGCGTTTGCGGACCGAGCACCGGGCCAGCGGACATGGATGATCTGCCTGTCAGAGGCAGTTCCATGTTCCATGCTATGAACGTTCGCAGGTGTGAACGTTGGCAGATCCTCAGACCATGGCTGTTTCGGCGATCCACTGGGTGAGGTTTCGTTCTGGCACTGGCAGTTTAAGGATTGGTGCGAACTCTTCGAACGATTCGTCGACTTCCGTTAACAGGTCGGCCAGCAACGTTGGTGCGCCGGGCAAGAGACGTTCCCAGCCGCTCAAGAATTCGCCTCGTTCGTCCCACTGCTGGTCGCGGCAGGAGGGCAGTAGTGCGGCCAGTGCCACTGCGGCAGCGTCGCGTTGCGGCGGAGTGGCTCCCAGCAGAGCATCCAGGTTGGGATGGCGTTCAATCAGCACGGCGAACTCTTCAGGCAATCGCCAATTGCGGACCAGGCCAGCGGCTGCTTCCGCATGATCCCAACCGAACACCTGGCGTTCCAGTTGCGACAATCGCATGCGTTCTTGGGCACACCGAGTGATCAGTTCCTGATATTGTTCAGGTAATTCGCGAAGCAATAGAGGAATAGCCATGTCTTGCAACAAAGCGGCGGCAAACAGATCTTCTGCATTGGGCAATTTTAGGTGTCGTCCGGCCAGGCGCGCAAAAATGGCGCGGCGGAGCGAGTCTTGCCACAAGTTCTTCAAATCGAACGGGCCGAACTTGGGATTCGGTATCAGACTGAACACAGCGCTCCAGAGCGCAAAGTTCTTGATCGTGCGGACGCCGACCAAAGCGATGGCTTGCTTGACACTGGCGATTTCGCGTGAGAAACCGAAGTAGCTCGAGTTGACGAAGCGAAGTACTTGTCCCATCAAGCCCGCATCGGCTTCGATCGGTTTGGAAAATTCATTGGGACCGTTGCTGGCATCTTGCGACAGCTCGATCAACCGGATCGCTGACTGGGGCAGAGCCGGCAGTTGCGCGGAGGCGAGTAATTCTTTTAGGTCACCAGGTGGCGGCAATGGAGCACTCATCATGAAGCCTCATGAAATCTTCGAAATAGCCGTAGAACTCGCGGACGACAGTAAGTGAAACCTGCCCTGCCAACCAGCAACACAGGCCTGGCCAATCTATGTGGCAGCGCATCCCTAACATCCAAGCCAAGACTAGTTCATGAAGTGCACACCTGTGGCAGAAAAGTCGCCCCCGCGGCCAAACGCTCGCCTCGGAATCCTCCTTTCCGCGTGCAAAGCCGCTACAAAAGGCTCTACACACCCATCCCAACCCGAAAATGATCGCTGTGGCGCACGTGGCAAACTAACCCTCCCGCTGCGAAGCTACGGGTCGACCCGTGAAGCGTGGGCGCGGAGGGCCGGCCCGGCCGGCCTCCCCCTAAAACATGCTTCTGCGAACATGTTTTTCGACCCTCCCTAAGCTGCTGCGCTCGGCAGGGTTAGTTCAACTAACCCCTAGCCCACCTGGAGGACACTAGCCCGCCTCCCTATAATTCTGCTGACGGTTTCAGATTGCATCTCATTACGGTAGGAAGTTGGTGGGTGATGAGCGAAGTTGAGCGGACGGTGATTATTGGAAGCGGACCGGCTGGTTGGTCAGCAGCCATTTATGCGGCGCGGGCCAGTCTGCATCCGCTGCTGTTCGAAGGCACGACAAAGCCAGAGATGATTCCCTTAGGTCAATTGGCATTTACCACAGAAGTGGAAAACTACGCGGGCTTTCCGGCTGGTAATATCCGAGCTTTTGTCGAAAGCGCTGTCGACAAAGAACGACACTGGAACTTGCCGCCAGCCCCCAAAGGTCATGAGCGAGATGGCCAGCCGCATTACGCTGTGCAAGGTGTCGAGTTAATGGAGTTGATGAAGCAGCAAGCACTCAATTTCGGAACTCGCGTTGTAGGGGATGATATCGTCGAAGTGGATTTCAGCCAACGGCCTTTGGTCGTCAAGCCCGCGAGCGGACCGGCGGTCCAGGCCCACACGGTCATCGTGGCCACCGGTGCGCGAGCCAATTATTTGGGCTTGGAATCGGAACATATGTACAAAAACAAAGGCGTCAGCGCCTGTGCCGTTTGCGACGGAGCACTGCCCATTTATCGCAGCAAGCCTTTGGCGGTGATCGGTGGCGGTGATTCAGCCGTCGAAGAAGCGACTTATCTGGCCAACTTGCAAGGTGCAGAGACGATCTACTTGATCCATCGCCGCGATCAACTGCGCGCGTCACAGATCATGCAAGAGCGCGCCCTGAATCATCCAAAGATCAAACTGGTCTGGAACAGTGCCGTCGAAGAAGTCATGGGTGACGGCAAACAGGTAACCGGTTTGAAACTGCGCAATACAGTCGATAAATCCCTGAGTGAACTGGCGGTTCGCGGGATGTTCGTCGCCATCGGACACACGCCCAATACCGACTTCCTCAAAGGCCAATTGAAGATGAAGCCCAACGGCTACATCGAATGGACGCAACCCTTCCGAACCATCACTAGTGTCGAAGGCGTGTTTGCAGCCGGTGATGTGGCCGATGATTACTACCGACAGGCGATCACCTCGGCAGGAACGGGATGTATGGCCGCTTTAGATTCCGAACGCTATTTGGCCGAAAAGGGACATTCATGAGCCAGGCTGATGGAGCAAAATGGATCAGCGTCGCGGCGGCTAGAGACGCCGCGCAGGTCGGCGCTCACGTCGAGATACGCGGTTGGGTGCGGACGCGTCGCGACAGCAAGGGTGGCTTTAGTTTTATCGAAGTCAACGATGGCAGTGCCCTGGCCAATCTGCAAATTATCGCTGAGGCGTCGCTGCCAAACTATGACAGTGACATCGCCAACCTGTCGGTAGGTTCGTCGATTGTGGCCAGTGGCGAGCTGAAAGCCAGCCAAGGTGCGGGCCAGGCCACAGAACTAGTGGCCCATTCGGTGCGCGTGATCGGCGTGGCGGATCCGGCGACCTATCCACTTCAAAAGAAACGCCATAGCTATGAAAAGCTGCGGGAATGGGCGCACTTGCGACCGCGAACGAATTCCTTTGGCGCATTGACTCGAGTCCGCAATCAACTGAGCATGAGCACGCATCAGTTTTTTCAAGACGAGGGTTTCTACTACTTGAACACGCCGATCATTACCGCGAGCGACTGCGAAGGCGCGGGCCAAATGTTTCGCGTCACCACTCTGCCCTTGGACAAGTTGCCACTTAAGGATGGTAAGGTCGACTTCAGTCAAGACTTTTTTGGCAAGTCGGCCTACTTGACCGTGTCAGGGCAGTTGGAGGGCGAGATCTACGCCACCGCGTTGGGCAAGGTGTATACGTTTGGGCCCACATTCAGAGCCGAGAATAGCAACACCAGTCGCCACCTGGCTGAATTCTGGATGATCGAGCCTGAAGCCGCATTTTTTGAACTGGCCGATAATATGGCCCTGGCCGAACGTTTTATTCAGCGTTTGCTGAGCGACGTATTGTCCAAATGCCAAGAAGACATGGCCTTTTTTGACGAACGCGTGCAGCCCGGTCTGCGCGATGCCTTGGCGGCAGTGCTCACCAAGCCCTTCGAGCATCTGACCTATACCGAAGCGGTTGAAATCCTGGAAAAGTCAGGCCAAAAGTTTGAGTACCCATGCTCCTGGGGCAGCGACTTGCAAGCGGAGCATGAACGCTATCTGACTGAGCAGCACGTAAAAGGACCATTGATTCTTTACAACTATCCGCGCTCCATCAAACCGTTCTACATGCGCTGCAACGAAGATGGCCGGACGGTTCGAGCGATGGACGTGTTGGTGCCCGGTGTCGGTGAGATTATCGGAGGTAGTCAACGCGAAGAACGTTTGGATGTGTTGTTGGCTCGGATGGCCGAAACGGGTCTGCACGAACAGGACTATTGGTGGTACATCGACCTGCGTCGCTTTGGTACCGTGCCGCACAGCGGTTTCGGACTTGGCCTGGAGCGCGTCGTGCAGTGGGTGACTGGTATGACCAACATCCGCGATTGTATTCCGTTTCCACGCACACCCGGTTCGGCCGAGTTCTAGTGAAATATGGCCCTTACTTTGTAGCGTAACGGCGCGAGCCGTACGGTAAATTCCGTTGAAGAACCGGACGGCTCGCGCCGTACCGCTCCTGCCGGTTCAGTTTTCAGTTAGCTGGAGAGCCCATCGATGATTCAACTTGGATTCGCCACAGCCATTCTGCCAGAACTGTCACTGACGGAAGTGATGGAGTTTGCAGGTGAGACCGGCTATCAATGCATCGAAGTCATGTGCTGGCCGGTCAGTCAAGCGGAACGTCGATACGCTGGCGTCACGCATATTGACGTTACGAAACTCGACGCAGCCGAAATCGAACGCATTGGTAGCCTGGTCCAACGCACTGGGGTCTCCATAAGTGCCCTGGGCTATTACCCAAATTGTCTATCGCCCAATCCCGATGAAGCTGCGGCGTCGGTTGCGCATTTGCAACGTGTGATTGCGGCCGCGCCACACTTGGGACTGAAGAAGGTCAACACATTTATCGGTCGCGATTACACACGCAGCGTCGATGACAATTGGCCTCGGTTGCTCGAGACCTGGCGACCGATAGTGGCTCAAGCGCAGCAAGTCGGCGTTCAGATTGGTATCGAAAACTGTCCGATGCTGTTCTCTAAAGATGAATGGCCTGGAGGCAAGAACATCGCTATCTCGCCGGCGATTTGGCGGCGTTTGTTTGATGATTTAGCCAGCGACCATCTCGGTTTGAATTACGATCCATCGCATATGGTTTGGCAACATATGGACTACCTGGCTCCGCTGCGGGATTTTGCGGATCGCCTGTTCCACATTCACTTAAAAGATGTCCGAATCGACACTGAAAAGCTCAATCAAGTGGGCATCTTGGCCCATCCGGCCCAGTACCACACACCCAAACTGCCCGGATTGGGCGACATCAACTGGGGTAAGTTCTTTTCGATCTTGTTGGATGTCGGTTATCGCGGACCGGCTTGCGTGGAAGTCGAAGATCGAGCATACGAGAAATCCATCGATACTCGAAAGGATTCTCTGCGCCAGAGTTATCGTTATTTGAAAAGTTTCATTCCTTAAACGAGTGTTTGCACTTTGCCCTGCTGCTCATCAAGCACCTTTTCTTGAGGCCCCTCTATGTCCGCCGAATATTTGCAGTATGCCAAGATGATTGATCATTCGTTGTTGATGCCTACCATGAGCACGCAGCAACTGGAGCAAGGCTGTGCCCTGGCGCTGGCGTATGACGTAGCCAGTGTATGTATCCTGCCCTATTACTTAAAGCAGTGCTGCGAAATCCTGGCTGGCTCGACCGTGCAACCCAGTACGACGATTGGCTTTCCGCACGGCGGGCATACGACCTACATTAAACGTTTAGAGGCCGAGCGAGCCATTGAAGATGGTTGCCAGGAATTGGATATGGTGGTCAACATCAGTCAGGTGCTGAGCGAAGACTGGCATTACGTAACCGAAGATATTCGAGTTGTCGTGGATGCAGCCCATGCGGCGGGGCGAAAGGTAAAAGTGATCTTCGAGAATTGTTACTTGAAAGACGCGCACAAAGTTCGGCTGTGTCAGATCTGTACTGACTTAAAAGCCGATTGGGTCAAGACTAGCACCGGTTATGGCACCGGCGGAGCAACCATACCGGACTTGCAGTTGATGTTGGCCAGCGTAGGCCCAGGCGTGCTGGTCAAAGCGGCCGGTGGTGTTCGCGATTTTGAAACGCTTGAGCAAGTGCGTCAGTTAGGCGTCTCGCGCTGCGGCGCCAGTCGCACTCGAGAGATGCTGGACGCGGCTCGATTGCATCTTGGCCTGCCGGCGATTGCTTTCGACGCCGTCAACAGTAGCGGCGGCTACTAAGTAGCCACCGTCGCCAGACGGTGGATTGCGTAGCCACCGTCGCCAGACGGTGGACCGGTAGCCACTGTCGCCAGACGGTGGACTGGTAGCCACTGTCGCCAGACGGTGGACTCGTCTGGATACAAAATCCACCGCTTGGCAGCAGTGGCTACATCCTAATTCAGCGATAAAGATCTTCGTCTGTCAGGCGGTAAGCTTTGTCCGGTATGTCGGCGGACGTGTCATCGGGGGCCATTAGCGATTGGTAGACTCGATAGTCAATCTCTTCGCTGATGCCTTGGGCGTTGCCGCCCAGCATCACAGCGTAGAACAGGCCACTATGGGCCGATTGGGGGCGGGCTGTTTCGGCGCTGATTTTATACCGGCCTTGGTAGCGACTGAGTTTGACGGGCTGGTAATCCATGACATTGGCCACGGGCGGATCGGCCCGATTGAGCCACACCAGGCCTATGTGCACGCGCGGTGATTGGACTGGATCCAAGCAGTCGCCACCATAAGTCCGGCCATCGATGGTGGTGGTTAGCCAAGCCGATGTGCGTCCGACATACGACCAGGCGTCCGCGGCCTGGTTCTCGGCAAATGCTAATGTGCTGGTTTGACCATCACGGATGTCTGCCGATCGCGTGGGGGCATCGATGCGCGAGCCCAGAGTCTCTCGCCATTCATAACCTGTGTAAACGCAGTTCACCTGCTTGGGCAATTGATTGGAAAACACACCATTGGCCGGACTGGTGCAGCGTCGCAACAGTTCATGGGCATTAAGCGATTGTGCTACAGCCCACTGGTCATCAGGAAAGAAACCAGTGTTGCATCCAAAACTACACGGCCCACGCATCTCCGAGGGATTGTCATCGCTGGCGCAAGTGAACACTGACAGCTTAGGATAAAACGGCACGTTCAGACGACTGTGGCCACCGCCGCCGCGATTCCAAGCCTCCGTGTTGGCTTTGTCCATCCACATTTCAAACAGTTCGTGCTTATCAAGGAACGGCAACAGGCTGACGGCCCATGACCCAACTTTGATCATTTGGGCTTCATTCTCGCCGTAGGCTTGCACATAGCCGGGATACTTTTTATTCACATTCTCGAACTGCG
>JADLDX010000382.1 GCA_020846515.1 Pirellulaceae bacterium | reverse complement strand
TTGATCCGTCAATTCAACTTCGGTGATCTCACCCACATCGATGCCCAGGTATCGCACGGAGTCGCCAGTGGCCAGTCCTTCGCCTGCTGGAAAACGGACGCGAACATCCACCGATTCTTGTTCGGACATGCCTAGAGGGTTTTCCAGACCCGTGAATTCTTGCTGGGGTGGTGACTGTGCCGGGCCGGGGATGGTACCCACATACTTGGCCCCTAGCACCGTCTCTAGTCCGCTGACTTGACCTATTCGCACTCGCGGACGTTCGATCCAAAAGCGACTGCCTTGGACAGCGATTGATGCATGCTCGGGTGTTAATTCCAAATGCACGTCGATGCCTTGCAAATCTTTGGTCAAGTGAACTTCAGTGACCGCACCGACATCGATCCCGCGATAGCGCAGGGTATCACCCGGCTTGATGCCATGGCCATCCCGGAAATGCACCACGATCCGCTGGCCTGGAGAGCGGAGACCGCTGATGGTAACACCGAGGGCGATGATCAAGCAGAGAGCGGTTAACCACCACAAACGAGTTCGCCAGCGCTGCGATGCTACTTGATGGCTCGAACGAATGCTGGCCGTTGGAATCGGCTGGGCACCGTTGGCGGCCTGAGTTTCAGTTCCCTCTGTCCCGTCGCTGGTGCTCATACCGCCCGGATTCACTTATGGAGTGCGACAGTTGTCGCTTTGATGGGATAATCCGAGTGTACTTTGGGTTTCTGCTGTACGTTCGGTTTTTGCCGTAGCATCAAATTCTACTGTAATGTGGCATGTTGCCGCCAGACAATCAAATCGAAGAGGTCCAACAATCCAGAGCAAGCGGAGGGCTGTGGACCCAAACGGACAGAACCATCACGGCTCAGTGGAAGCCAGCCAACTACTTGGGAACTAGGAAGACGTCCGAAACCGCCCAGTGAAGATTTCGAATTAGTAGATGCCATGGGCCTGCCAACGGTCAAATTCACGCAAATCACAAGGTTTGGTATAATCGAGAGGAGGTCAACGTGTCGGCTATTGGTCTGTCGATCTGTCAAGGAGCAACTAGGATGAACAAAACGATTCACGCCGTATTTGAGAACGGAGTATTTCGGCCAATCGAGTCCGTTGACTTGCCAGAGAAATCCGAAGTTGAATTTGAGCTTAGATTAGTGGCAAAGAAGGAGAGATGGCCGGAAGGTTATTTCCAACAAACAGCTGGAGCATTCGCTGATGAACCATTTGAGCGTCCATCGCAAGGGACCATGCCTAGCCGGGGCGAATGGTGATGCGGTATCTGCTTGATACCAACGCTTGGATCACCTATTTGAAAGATCCAACCAGTGGGGTGCGCAAGCGACTTTTGTCTGCATCACCGCAAGACATTGCCACATGCTCGATTGTCCTCTCCGAGCTGCTACATGGTGCTGAAAAATATGGCAATCGACACAAGCGTGTAACAGTGGTGGAAACCTTGCTCGCACCATTTGTATGTCTACCGTATGATGAAGTCGACGCCACTCATTACGCAAGTCTCCGCCATGATCTTGAGATTCGCGGTGAAGTAATTGGCCCTTATGATCTTCAGATTGCCGCCATTTGCCTTAGACACCAACTTACGTTAGTCACTCGCAATCTCACTGAGTTTACACGGGTAAAAGGGCTGACAGTTCAGGACTGGTCATAGCAGGCGGCGAACTCTTGGCTATCACTTTATATGTAAACTGTCGTGGCTGATGCTCTAGCAGCTTATGGAGCGGAGACCTAAACATAAATCGACGCATCCCGCAATCGACCGGAATACGCCGACAGCGATGGAGCTCGCTCGTCATTCAGATGTGAAGAATACGCCGTAAGACCAACCAGGAGTTAGTCTTCGGCGTCTATTGTCACTGAACGGCCTGAGCTGCCTGACTGAGCTGCCTGACTGAGCTGCCTGACTGGGCCACTGAAGCGGAGGGCACGGGACTCGAACCCGCAACTGGCAAGCCAGCGCCTGATTTCGAATCAGGTTCCTAACCATTCGGATACCCTCCAGGGGTGCTCCCAACCACAGTTACGTCACGTCAAGGACGCTTGGGCGGAGAGGCTTAATGCTTGGCCGTGGGCCATTGTTTCTAATTTTGCCCGTTTCGGCAAGGGCGTTACGCATTTATCGCGTCGCATTTTATGGTTGGCCTGCCACTGCACGCGGAAGCTGTTTTTATCAGCCCTGCAAGTCCGGCTATACCGTATTGGGCGGGCCGACTGGGCCTCTGGTGCAGAATTTCAAGGGGCATGCAGGCAAAAGCCGTGCGGCCGCTTCCAATTCCGGCCGGCCTTCAATTACGCTAATGGCTTCCGCTCTTGGCAAACTTTCTTCAAAACTCAAGCCGACTTTCTTATGAGTAACCTATACGCTCCCAGGTTCACCCCTGATTTTCTGATGGCTTCGATACGGCACATGGCAGGTCTGGCGTTGCTCCTGCTCGGGATGGCAATCGGCTCAACCGCCGAGGCTCAAACAGCCACCTCGCCCGATGAGGGCATTTTATCGCGCCCCGCTCGCACAACCCTCTTTCGTGGTGGTCGAGTCACTGTCAGTGCGCAGCGACCAGCCGAAGTGGCAGACATTTTGGTGCGCGATGGCAAAGTCATCGAAGTGGCCGAGCAGATCACCGCACCAGTTGATGCCGAAATCATCGAGTGTCAAGGCAAATACTTGTACCCAGCCTTCATTGATCCGCTGGTCGAACAGGCCGTGCCACATACCTCGCGACCGGACGATCACTGGAACGCTGCGATCACGCCTCATCGACAAGCTCTCTCCGCCTTGCCAAACGATGACAAAGTGGCTGCTCAGTATCGACGGGCGGGCTTCGGTGCCATCTTGATCGCGCCGGGCGACGGCATCATTAAGGGTACCAGTACGGTGGTGTCGACAGCCAAGTTACCGGTGGCCCAAACCGTTCTGCGATCACAAGCGTTCCAACACTTCGCCTTGGTTCGCGAACGTGGACCAGGCGGATACCCCAACAGTCCGATGGGCGTCGTCGCACTGACGCGGCAAACGCTCAGCGATGCTCAGTGGTACCAGCAGGCACAACAAGCCTTCCGCGCCGATTCTTCGCTACCCTCACCGGACAAAAATGCCGCTCTCGAAGCCCTAGCTGCGTTGGTCAACGGCAATCAGACCGCGCTGTTCGATTCGGGCAATGAACTGTATGCCATCCGCGCCGATCGCATGGCCCGCGAGTTCAATCTTCGCGCCGTGATACGCGGCTCTGGTCGTGAGTATCGGCGTTTGGATGACATCGCACAGACGGGCCGGACCTATATTGTACCTGTCGATTTCCCCAAACCACCTGAGGTCAGTTCGCTCGAGGCCGCCACCAGTGTCACGTTACAAGCCATGATGCACTGGCAACTGGCTCCCGAGAATCCCGCGCGATTGGAAGCTGCCCAGGTGAACTTCGTATTGAGCGCCGTTGGTCTAATGTCGCCCAATGAACTGCTGGAAAATGTTCGCAAAGCCGTGGGCCGAGGTTTAGAGGGGCAAGCGGCATTGAGCGCTCTGACCACGCGCACGGCGCGTCTGCTGGAGATTGATCATTTGGTCGGTTCGCTCGAGCGTGGCAAGCTGGCCAACCTCTTGATCGTGTCCGGCCCACTCTGGGAAAAGAAATCTACGATCGAAGAGACGTGGGTACAAGGCGAGCGGTATCGCTGGCAAGATCGTGACGAGACCGATGCCAGCGGACGTTGGCAACTAACCGCTACCGGCGAAGAGCCGCTGCCCAAACAACTGGAGCTGCAACTAGAGGGTATGACCGAAAAGCCCAAGGGCAGCTTGGCTCTACCGGGCGAACTGGATAAGGCCAGCCCAACTCCGGCCAAACCAACTCAAGATGACTCAACACCAGCAGGCCCGAAGAAAAACGAGCCAGCTACTGATGCCAAGCCAGACGAACCCTCGGCCATCAGTCCCTCGGACAAGCCTGAGAAAGCGCTGGAGTTGAAGAAGCCCGATAGTGACAATCCCCCCAACAACGATGGTCAACCCAAGCCGGTCGTGCCAGCTCCGGATGCCGGCAATAAAGCGGCGGTTCCTCCGACTGCTCAATCCGGCCAGTCCAGTGAATCCAGCGACTCCAAACCACCGGTCAAAGCGGTTAAGCCCGAAGACAAACCTGCAGACAAACCAGCCAAAGTGGCTGAACTCAAGCCGTTGTCGGCCAGCGACTATCGAATCGAAGCCATGTTTGATGCCAAGAAATTGGTCGACGATCAGAAAGGCTTTGCTCGATTGGCTCTCACCGTCATGGTGGCTGAGGACAAAACGCAAACTTTGATTGGGCGCATCTTATGGCCCGATGGGCGCGTCAGTTTAATCAACGGCACGAGAGCTAAAGTCAGCGAAGGTCAGCCCGTGGCGAAAGAAGCGGCGGACAAGCCGCCGGAAGCCAAAGCGACACTTGCCAAGGAAGTGGTGTGCGAAGTCAATTTCCCGTTGGGCGCCTTTGGCGTTTCCAGCGCTCC
>JADLDX010000381.1 GCA_020846515.1 Pirellulaceae bacterium | reverse complement strand
GACTGAGCTGCCGCCAGTCGACCCTCCCGCTGCTACGCAGCAGGAGGGTTAGTTCCGTGGGAGGGTGCGTGCGCCGCAGAGGCGAGTCCGGAGCGAAGTGCTTCATGCCTTGGTTAGTCGAGGCGAGCCCCCTCCCCGACTGAGCTGACGCCAGTCGACCCTCCCGCTGCTACGCAGCAGGAGGGTTAGTTCACAGGAGGGTTAGTTCCCAGCTCGCAGGCCAAGCTAGCCGGATCTTTATTTGCCGGGTGCCTTGCCGTCGCGGATGGCGTTGAAGTATTCGCGAGTGTGCTGAAGTTGGGACTTCGGCAAGGGTTGATTGTCCAGCGGCTCTGGTTCTTCGGCCAACGAAGTTAGCACGGCGGCCTGGACCTCGGCGGTGGTGACGCCTTTGCGATTTTCGCCACCGATTTGGCCGCCGTAAACCGTTTCGCCCTGCTTCATCGGGTCACGAACTCGCGATTCGAAGAAATCGGTGTCCGTTTCTTCTTCAGGTCGCTCGCCCTGGCCGCGTCCTTCGCCCATGCCCATGCCGGGCATTTCGCCCATTTTGCCCATGCCAGCGTTCATGCATTTGCTGCATCCTTTGCCGTTGCACTGACTGCAAGCCATCTGAGACTTGCTCTGCGACAGGCTATCCATCAATTGATCCAGGTCTTGCAGTTCACCATTTTCAGCGCTCATCTTCTGCAGTTGGCTAGCCATTTTTTGCAGTGAGTCCTGGGCGCCCTGCTTATCGCCTTTGCCCATGCATTCTTTACATTGCGAGAGTGAATCGGCCAGTTCTTGCATTTGCTGCATTTGCGAATCTTTGGCTTGCATCTCCGCCAGCTTGCGTTCCATCTGTGCGGCTTTCTGCAGATCACCGGCGGCCTCCGCTTGCTTCATCTGTTTTTCTAACTCTTGCTTGGCCTGCTCATGTGCCTGGGCGGCTTCCTGGAGTGCCTTCTCGAGCTGACTAAGTTGCTTCTCCAGTTTCTGCATGTCTTCTTCCGACAAGCCTTCACCGGACTTCATTTTCTCGAGCAGCTTCTCAGCCTCTTTCTCAGCCTTATCAAAGTCGCCCCTCTTGAGCGCTTGGGCCAGCTCGTCGGCTGGACCTGGCTCGAATTTTTCAAGGTTCTGAAGATTCTTCTTCATGGCCTCGGAACTACCCAACTCTTCCCGGCGTTTCTCTAACTGCTGTTTAATATCGTTCAGCTTGGCCAACGACTGCTTGGTGTCCAGCTTGGTGTCTTTTTGCAGTTCAGCCAGCTTGCCCTCAAGCTTGCGAAACATATCGGCTGCTTCATTTAAGCCTTGCTTTTCCGCTTCTTCGCGTTTCTTCTTAAGTTGCTCAATCAAGGGTTTGGTTGAGCTAGCTATTTGGTTGACGTTCGCCTTGCCCAACGTGGCATCTTCAGCATTTTCACGCAGCGGCGCAAACCACAGGCCCAGTGCGAGCAAAGCAGGCAGGGCAGGCAAAAGCAGGCCACGATGCAGGCCCCAGTTGAATTTGTCGCGGACGTCTAGTTGGGCGGCACGTTTTTCGGCATCGGCCGCCAAGGCTTGCCCCAGCTCACTTTCTCGGTCTTCAACGCCCAACATCAGGGCGCTGGACAGTCGCTCGCGCAACCCGAATCGGCGATCAATCTCGATGGCTGCATCGCTCAACGTCGGACGACCTACCAAGGTCATGATCGAGTTGACGATCAAGCTCAAAACGACGGCACCAATCAACCAACTGGCAAACCAGACCACCTTGTCGATCGACATGACGATAATCAAGGGCAAGGCCAAGCCCACCAGCGCGATGCCGAACATGACCAGCATATTCACCGGCAGAAACTTGAAGAACCGCTCAGAGACCAATCGACGCTTGGCCAACTTTGCCTGTTTGCGAACGGTGTCCATGTTTACTTGCCTCGCAAGAGTAGAGGTGCGGTAACGTCACGTGAGCCCTAGCAGCAGACCGCGCCGCCCTAGAGATTGGTCGCCCGAAAAGTGCTGCCCTGGTCCAACAAATTGGAGATATGGGCGGCTAGGCACCGGATATCCCCTAGCTTGAAGTATATCGGACCAGCCGCGCGCACGGCAAATCCGCAACTGCAGAAATTCTGAAAAAAAGGGCAATACTGTCGACGATCGCTCCGCGATCGTTTCCATCGTTTCGATCGCGGAGCGATCGACGACAGAATTCCCTGTGCCCTTACGCGACCGTTTTTAACCCGGCACAATGAGTGGACGCTAACCAAGAACCAAGAACCAAGAACTAAGCACCAAATACTAAGAACTCTGTTTTGTTAGAGGATTGTGTACCGTGCATCCCCCGGCTTCCCAGGCTCATCCGGTCCGCCATGCCGCTTATATCGAGCGAGTATTTGACCTAATCGATCCGGCCACCAATCTGATCTTCAACATGACGGTCGATCAGGCGACTCAGTGCGTTCGCAGCGGTGACGCCGCCCGGGTGGGGCAGATCGAGGGGCAGTTTGCCTTGGTGGCTCGGGATGGCCAGGACGTACGGTTGGCGCGCACCATCGGGCGGCCGATGCGGTATTTTTTGGCCAAACAGTCCGACGGTCCGTGCCTGATCGTGGCTGAACGCATCGATGAAATCCGTGACCAACTTCAACAACTAGGATTGGGCGATCAGTTCCATCCGTCGTATACCCGCATGGTACCCGCCCATCATTTGCTGCATTTACGGTTGATCGGTTGTCCAGATCCCAATCCGACCTGCGACCGTTTCTTTACGCCTGAACGCAATCGCTGGCCAGCCGACGTGCGGACGATCGGCCGGCAGTACATGCAGTCGTTGGTGCACGAATGCGGACGCTGGTTGGATTCCATCGGTCCCCGCGAACCAATCGGTGTGTTGTTCTCGGGCGGCATCGATAGTGGTTCGGTGTTGCTGGCCATGATGCACACGTTGCTGGCGCGTGGCGAGAATCCGGCACGACTTAAAGCCTTCACCTTGGCGATCGATGGCGTTGGCCCAGATGCCGAGCAGGCTCGCCGCTTTTTACAACAGCTCGACCTGGAGATGTTGCTGGAAGTCATCGACGTGCCAGCGGCAGATATCGATTGGCGCGAAACGATTCGCGTGTTGGAAGATTACAAACGACTGGATGTTGAAGCCGCCACCATGGGGCTAGCGCTGTGCAAGGGCATACGAACGCGATATCCCGAGTGGAAGTGGCTAGTCGATGGCGATGGCGGCGACGAGAACTTGAAGGACTACCCCATCGAAGATAACCCGGAGCTGACCATTCGCAGTGTGCTGAACAATTTGATGCTCTATCAAGAAGGCTGGGGTGTGCAGGCCATCAAGCATTCTCTAACCTTCAGCGGTGGACAAAGTCGTGGGCACGTGCGCAGCTTTGCCCCGGCACAGCAGCTGGGCTTTCAGGGATTCAGCCCCTATGCTCTACCGTCGCTGATCGAGGTGGCTGAGGGTATTCCCTTTGTCGAACTGACCAACTGGCAGCATGATCGCCTGTACGAACTAAAGGGACAGATTGTGCACGCCGGCATCCAGGCCGTTACCGGCTGGGACATGCCGATCTTC
>JADLDX010000380.1 GCA_020846515.1 Pirellulaceae bacterium | reverse complement strand
GGTGCTCGCATTTCCGAAGTGCCGATCACGCTCTATAAAGACGGACGTACGGTTCATCGTCCCCACCTGCGAACCTTTCGCGATGGTTGGCGTACGTTGAGGTTTTACCTACTACAGAGTCCACGCTGGACGTTTTTGGTACCCGGCGCTGCGCTGGGTGTATGCGGTGTCCTGGGCGCTATGTTGGCCCTGTGGAACGTGAACCTGGCCGGCGTGATCTTTGATGCGCACACTTTATTGGTGGCCACGTTAGCGCTGCTGGTTTCAGCCCAACTGCTGTCGTGTGCGGTCTTGGCGAAGACCTTTGCCGCAGGCGAAGGCTTGCTGCCTCGCGACAATCGACTCGAAAAACTCTCCCATGTCTTCACCCTTGAACGTTGCTTGAGCGCATCGGCATTACTGATCGTGGGTGGAACGGCTACGGTTCTATGGAAAGCCTTCGATTGGGCCAGCAGTGGTTTCGGTCCGCTGAACTACTCGGCCACGATGAAGTGTTTGATTCCCGCGATCGGTGCGATTGCATTAGGCGTTCAACTGGCAGCCAGTAGCTTCTTGCTCAGTGTTCTCCGTATGGCTCGACGTTAAGAAAGTTCTGGTGCACAGGATGGCGATAGAACCCCAAGGTATAGAGTCGATGAAGGTCGGCAACCGGCGGTTGGTTTGGTGGGCTTGCCTGACGGCCGTGGGGTTACTCGCGATGTTGGTGTCGGTCGGTATGTCATGGCGACAGCCGCCAGCGCCTTCACTGCATGACGAGTTCTCGAATCTCTTGGTGGCCGATACGCTGCGACATGCTCGCCTGGCCAATCCACCTCCGGAAATCTGGCAGCCCTTTCAGAGCTTCCACGTCTTAGTGAACCCATCGTACGCGTCAAAATATCCGTTGGGACCTGGCGCGTTACTGGCGCTGGGGTGGTGGTTATGGGGTTCACCTGTGGCAGGGATCTGGCTAGGAGCTGGACTATGCGCGACGGCGGTTACCTGGGCGGCCGCGGGATGTTTTCCACGGCGATGGGCACTGTTTGCAGGTGTCTTATTGGCTCTTAATCCGAGCGTGCACCATCAATGGTCACTGAGTTATATGAACGGCTGGCTAACGGCTGCCTGCAGCGCGCTGGTGGCCGGTGGCGTTTTAAGACTGCGCAAACGCTTCCGCTGGTTGGATGCAGTGGCCTTGGGAGTCGGCATCGGTGGATTAGCGCTTACTCGACCATTTGAAGGCTTGCTGTTTACCGTCTCGTCCTTTGGTTTGCTGATGTACTGGTGGAGGCATCAGAGCTGGGGCGATAAAGTGCGGCGGGCGTTCCACATTGTTCTGTACACGGGCGCACCAGTAGCCGCCTCGCTGACGCTTATCGTCTTTCACAATTTGGCCACAACTGGGCAGGCCACACGCATGCCCTACCAATTGCATGAAACACTGTATGGTGTGGCGCCGCTGAGTATCTTTCAATCGGAGCGTGTGCCTGAAATGACGCAGTGGTCGGCCGATGTACCGCCCACGGTCTTGGCCTTCCATTATGGATGGTCACTGGATAGCTACCACCAACGCAATCATTTAAAAGGTTGGTGCGCGGCGATCGCCGAGCGGCTGCACGTCGTTTCCCAGTTTTGGGGTTGGTCGTTCTGTATGGTGTGCATCATGATGATCGTGCGCTGGCGCAGCCCGTATCGACCCTTAGCTGCAACGGTCGGGTTGGCCCTATTGATTGGCAGCTTTGTCCCTTGGTACTTTTCCCATTACTTCGCACCATCGCTGGTTTGGTTGGTAATTCTGACCACGGCCGGCGCATACTGGTTAATGAAACGTTTGGCCAGCGATCGTTTCGCATTTCGACTTGCCATTTGCGTCATCTTGATCATGCAGGCCATCTTCTTGTCGGCCGAATTGGCCATTGCCAATTCGCGCCCACGCTCCTGGGCTGATCAACGCCAAGAACTTGTCGAGCAATTGCCGCGGGACGGAAGTCGCCATTTGATTCTGGTCCGCTATCACTCCCAGCACAATGTCCACGATGAGTGGGTCTACAACGGTGCCGATCTGGATAACGCCCCGGTCGTATGGGCGCGAAGTTGGCGCCCCGATTTGGATGCCGAGCTATTGAATCGGTATCGCGATCGACATGTCTGGCTCTTGGAACTGGACGAACGCGATCAAGCCACCCTGTCCCCTGTGCCCTCGGGAATGAATTAGCATTTTGACTGTGGCCAAATTCCAATTTTGAATCGAGGCAGGGTCGCATCCTGCTAGAGCCTGACGTGAGATAGGATTACACTGCAAGATCACCCGTGTTGTGGGTATTTGAAGGAACTTGCAGTGATATCGCGTCAACAAAGACAATTGCTCGAGCGAGTGGGTGGTGTGCCCAGTTTGGCTTTGGCCAGCATGTTGGGGTGCATCGCTGCAGCTACCGTACCCATCGTTTTCCTGCTGTGCGGCGTGATCGTCGATATCTTGGCGGCACCGGCTCAAGCGGCGGGTAAGCGTTTTGGGCAGTTCTTGCCCAATTTACGCAGTTGGTTGCCAGCTGATCTCAGTCCCTTGGCGCAGGTCAGCTTAACTCTGGCTATTGCCCTGGGCATAGTCCTACTTCAAGTCGTTTGCCTGTATCTGTTTTATCGCCGCATCCAAGTGGTGGCGGTTGAACTAGAAGCCGCTGTAATGGAGCGGATGTGGGACCATTCGCGACGCTTGGCGGTCGTGCGGACCTTGTCCGGCCAACAGACCGCGCTGGTGGATGGACTAGAGTATCACTTGCCACGGGTACGCGCCAGTTTAAGTCGTTGGTGGCGGGCTTCTCCGCGGCACATTGTCCAGCTGGTCGCCTGTTTGGTCTTGGCCTGCTTGATCACGCCGCTATTGGCTCTGCTAACCATCGTGGCCGCGGCCATTGTGATTCTGGTTTACCGAACTCTGGATCGGTATCGTCGCACGCGATTACCCGTAGTTCGCGAGCGGGCGACTCAGCGTCGCCATCAAGTCATGGCCCTGTCGCTGCAAGGTCCTTTGCTGGAGTCAGTGCATACTGATGTCGATATTCAAGCCAATTTTCGCGAGCAATTGGCCGCTTATCGCAAGGAAGCCGTGCGCAGTTTGGCCAGTTCGGCTTGGAAGACTCCGCTGGTACTGGCTCTGGCCGGACTGCTGAGTTGCCTGTTTGTTTTTTTGGTCTCAATCCAAATCCTGCGAGCCGAAAATAACTTGACATTGGCAGGTTGTTTGACCTTCCTGCTGTGCTGTGCGGGAGTGGCGGTGAGCGCCATTCGGTTACAGAGAAGCGGCCGTGAACTGCGTAGCGTACAAACCGCCTCGGAAGACTTGCTCCGGTTCTTATCACTACCGGCCGATACTTTACCGGTCATCGAAGCCCGGCAACCCAAACTTGTTTCTCGTGACGTTACGCTCGAGCATGTTACGGTGCAGGACAGCAGTGGTCGCAAACTGCTCGAAAACGTTTCCACCCAATTTGTACCCGGCAAGTTATACGGTGTGGTTGCCACTCAGCGTTTGCAGGCTTCGGCATTGATGGAGTTGCTCCTGGGGATTGGTCGACCAGTCAGCGGCCGCATGTTGATCGACGATACCTCAGTATCCGATATCGAACCGGCGGCCTTGAAGCGATTGGGAATTTGGGTCGCCGATAGTGGCCCGTTGGTGACCGCTTCGGTCGAAAGCAATCTGCTGGGTGATGGCAAGACATCACAAGCCGTGAATCTGATGGATGCCTTGCGCGCGGCCCGAGCAACCGATGCCGTCCAGCGTTTGCCTGACGCCGCAGCCACCTTGGTTACGCCAGGTGACGATCGTTTCTTACCCGATACGCCCTTTCGCTTGGGCATTGCCCGTGCCAGACTCCGCGAAGCGTCCATCATCGTGTTGGAGGAACCTGCCGCACGGGTGGATAACAAGACCGAACAAGAAACGATCGAAGCCATTCGATCTCTGGTCAACTCGCGTGCAATCACCGTGCTGTTGCCTCAACGTTTGACCACTCTGCGTCAATGCGATCAGATTATCTTGTTGCACGAGCATCAGATCGCTGACACAGGTACACATGCCGAATTGCTGCAGCGGTGTGATCTATATCGCCACCTGAACTATGTGCGTTTTAGTCCACTGAGGCACGTGACGGTCTAGTCCATTGGGTAATGCCTGGTTTTTGGCGAAGCCCTTACGCATTGTAGCCTAGGGCACCTTCCTAGGTATGCGAGCTTTCAGACCGAAATTCTACACCGCGAGAGAACAGAGAAACGCAAGAGAAGACCGGTGGTGCATCCATCTGAACTCTCACGTCACTCTCATCTCTCACGGTGTATGATCATCAGGTCATGAAGCAAAGAGGATGTGGCTTTCGATGGGATCACTTTTGATCCGTTGGCCGGAAATTTTACACCGCGTGAGAACAGAGAGACGCAAGAGAAGACCGGTGGTGCATCCATCTGAGCTCTCGCGTCACTCTAATCTCTCGCGGTGTATCAGCATCAGGTTATGAAGCAAAGAGGATGTTGCCATCGATAGGGTCACTTTTGATCCGTTGACTGAAAACGGAATGCCTTTGGGTTTTGTTTCATTGGGCACCGCCCTTATTCAAAGGTCGTCATGTATGGAGGTGATTGAATATGGCCGTTGGCCAATCGGGGGCGGGCGCGGTGGGCGTGACCTAGGGCGTCGCCTTAGGCTACGGTGAAGAAGGCCGTTGGCCATAATAACCGTGTGTATAAAGCTTTGACTTTTGGGCAAAGACCTTGGTCAGCGTGAACTAGGACATAGCCCAAAGTATGTGAGCTAACGTGGGTGCAGGCAGTTTTTGAGCGCGACGTCGAGCGTTCTAGATTCAAAGGTAAAGCCTTCTGCCAACAATCGCGCGGGCTCGGCGCGGCAACTGGCCAGCAACGCTGCATCGGCCATTTCACCGACCATCAATCGCAGAGCGAAGGCGGGCACGGATAGAAATCGCGTGCGTCCGACCGCTTGGGCCAGCTCACGCGTGAACTGGGCATTGGTAACTGGTTGGGGTGATACGAGGTTATAGGCTTCGGCTTGGTTCGTGGTCGCCGCAATCGCGTATCGTTCCAACAACCAGACGATGGCACTGACCGTATCTTCCAGCGTTATCCAACTCCAATACTGTCGACCATGACCAAGGTTGCCGCCCAGGCCCCAACGAAACAGCGGCAGCATCTTGGCCAATGCTCCGCCCTTGGTCGTCAAAACCACACCGAAACGCGTGTGCACTACCTGAGTCCCTATCGTTACCAAGCTGGCCGATGCGGCCTCCCAATCGACGGCGGTCGTGGCTAAAAAATCATCGCCCGGCGCATGTTGCTCGGTGACCGACTCCTCTTGGCAATCGCCATAGATGCCTACGGCCGATGCCGATACAAACAATGGCGGAGGATTGGACAACGCGGCTAGTCCGCGACTCAATCGCTCTGTCGCATCGATGCGCGAACTGCGAATCAGTTGTTTCTCGGCACTTGTCCAGCGATGATCGGCGATACCGCGGCCGGCCAGGTGCACCACAGCCTCAATACCGTCCAACTTCTCCGGTTGCTTGATACCGGACTGTGGGTCCCACCAGCAATGCCCAGCGTCGGTGGCCTGCTGTGGGTCGCGAACGAGCCTGATCAACTCATGACCAGCGGCCAAAAGCCGGTTGGCCAATGCGCTGCCTATTAAACCTGTGGAACCAGTGATAGCGATTTTCATAAAACAGCCTCGTAGCCACCGCTGCCAAGCCGTGGAAAATCGTACGCAGCGCCTCCACCGTCTGGTGACGGTGGCTACGGCTTAGCTAATCTTCCGGCATAACTCGTCGATGGCAGCCAGGGTG
>JADLDX010000379.1 GCA_020846515.1 Pirellulaceae bacterium | reverse complement strand
GTGTGGCAATTGAAAGTTGCCGGCCTCCTCGCCTGTCATACCCCAAGAAGCCAACTCCACGCCTTCGAGCGTCATCTTGATGACTCGGTTGGCTCGACCATCAGCCACCCACAAATGCTTGTCGGGCGTCAAGTACATGCCGAATGGGGCAAGGCCTTCGATTTGCCGTAGGAAGCGTGCCTGAGCATCGAAGATCTGAATGCGATTGTTCTCGCGATCTCCAACGTAGATACGGTCCTCCTGATCTACCTGCACTGCGTGCGGTAAATTGAATTCGCCTGGTCCTGTTCCCTTCTTTCCCCAAGTGCTTAAGAACTTCCCTGCCTTGTCGAATTTCACCACTCGCGAGTTGCCGTAACCATCGGCCACGTAAAAGTCACCGTTGGCTGCAAAGGCAACATCGGCGGGTTTATTGAAGTGCTCGTGATCATCACCGGCTTTGTCGCGCTCACCCAGGCTCATCAACACTCGGCCATCAGCGCTAAACTTGACCACGGTATGGTTCGCACTATCTGTGACCCAGAGGTTGTCTTGGTTGTCGATGCGCATGCCATGCGGCAAAGCAAATAGACCCTCACCAAAAGCTCGCAAGAGTTTGCCCTCGCGATCAAACTTCAAGATGGGCTCGGTGGCGCGGTGGAAAACGAAGACGTTACCGTGTGAATCGATGGCTACCGCCGACGTGGCTTGCCACACCAATCCAGTCGCTTGCTGTGGAAAGCTGACGTCCAATCGATAAGGCATGGCCTGCTGTAGCCCTCCTTTGTCTTGAGCGCTGGAGTACATCGGCGGCGCGATGATCGTGATCAACATGGCCAGCACAGGTGCAAGTGCGATTCGAAAGAACATGGATGTCAGCTCCCTCATACTTTTGCTTGAATGTTTCAACCAACTTTCCCGACGCAGTCACCGCTCGTTCGAGCAATTAGTTAGCACGTCGACACGTCCAATTTGGGATTGAGCTACTTAAGATCCGAAGCCAAAATCCCGGCAAAGTTTTTTAAGGACGAGTTGGTATCATACAAGCCAGGGCACGCGCCGTAGGATTGTCCCCCCAAAAAAACAACCATAACCATGACAGTTGGTTGTAAGCAAGTTTTCCTCGGATACGAGACAAATTGAGGATCGATAATCGAAAGCTGCGGCATCGAACCGTGGATGATTGGGGCAACCCAAAGCGAAGAAAGGGCGGCACCGGGATTATGTTCCATCAAGGTCCAAGTAACCGATTGAAATTGAATTGAAAGGCACCGTCATACTGACGATCCACTCCACCACCGATGGGCGTCGCGTAGCCAGCGGTCAATTGGGAACGGCTACCGAACTCCAGCGTCGCCCCAGCGACCAGGCTGGTGATACTGGTACTGCCATTAAAGTTGCCAACTTGGAATGGCCCGGCTGCCACAAGATCGCCACCCTGAACAGAACTGGTTTGATGAGCTTCCAACATCGGTGCAAAGCCTGTTAACCCCCTGTCCGCATGGCTACGATGTAGCCAATAGCCTATGCCTGCGTCAAAGAATAGGTGATTGGGATCCGTGAGCGTCCCGGCGCGGACCAACCCTGCACCGGTCGAGTTGATGGCCACGGAATTGCCAGAGGCCGCAGCATCGTATTGCACAAACCCTTGTGCAAAGAAGCGGCTATTGGGTGTGTATAGTCCACCCAGAAACGGTTGGAGGTGAACCGATTGATTTTGGACTTCAAGCAGAGATGTGCCATTCGCATAGTTCACGCGAATGTCACTGGCAGTGGGAAGCATCAGCCCCAATCCGCCCGAGATGGCGAATTGCTCAGTCTGCAGCATCAGAGCTTTTGCATACAGAGTTAAATTTCCAAATCGAGTATCGTTGCCGTTGGAGAAGGTACCATTGTCCAGAGCATACGTGGTGGTCGCATCCGTCGCAAACGGCGCGCGGAGTTCGATCGAGGCTAACCCAGCGAACCATGAGCGTTCGAAGCCCGGCGTGAAGCGATTCAATGGCTGGCCACTGTTGGTGAACGCAGCATTCTGAACATGGTTGTATCGGAAGAAGAGTCTGTTCTGTGGCAGTACGCTACCGCCGTCAGCAATTTTTGTCCGGCCTACACCTCCGCTACTGGCGTCGGCAAGCGCGGTATTGAAGCGCACGATGTAGTCATAGAAATAGAACGCATTAAAATCTTCGCCGCCATTTAAGGTGTCCGCGCCACCTTGAATCAATGCCCCGGAATTGCCGCTGTTGAATTGTGTCGTTCCGGGGATCGTATTACGAGATTGGAAAACTGCGTTCACTCCCGTCGCATATGTGCCAGGCGGGCTTTGAAGGAGAATGATGTCGTATCCTAGCCCCGTTGAACCGAGCTGCGATTGAATCTGCGCGATGGTGTCCAGCGTCGTTAAGGTCGCGTTGTCATTGATGGTGCCTTGCAGCGTGACACCGGGTAGTGGACTGCCTGCGCGAAACAGTGCCTGCAACTGCTGAACGGTTGTGATCGACGAACTAAAAATGCCAACCGGTCCAGGCTCGGTGACGGTCAATGTTGAACCATTGGCGGGTAAGACCAGCGGCGCATCCAAGTCGTCCGCCACAATGAATAAACGATCCAAGACGGAATCGCCACGCAAGCCTAACTGCGAACCGCCAAAAAAATCGCCGATCATCGCTGGAGCTCGATAACGGATGTCGCTGCAAAAGCCGCGCTGGTCTGGCCGGTCCCACTGTTTTCTAGCGCTCAATTCGCCGACCAACTCGTCGCATGCAGTGGAATCAACACCGGGACTGTCGCTCAAACTTAGCTCTGGCAATTCGCCAGCCAATAGATAGCTTTGCAATGCTAGCAGCACGATAGAGAGCTGAGCAATTTTGCATGGGGTGACCATAATCTGATCCAATAGGGGCGTTTTCTCAGACCAACCAGGTTCATCGACGTGCTCGTTGAGAATCATCGGAGCGACGCCTGGGGCACAACACTGGCTCTGTCGATTGTGTTGGTAAAACTGTCTGATCAACCAGAATCATCGACAAAGTTTCGCCAGTTTTACCCACCTATCACTGCGAGTTGCGCATGGTTGACCCGCGCAGGCATCGACCAGTTTTTTTGCAGATGCCTGACTTGGCGAGTGCTAATAGGCCGGTGGCGAATAGGAGTATCGAGGAGGGCTCGGGGACGGTATGAGTCCCAATGGCAGAGCCCACCACTGGATCACTTGGACTATTCGAGGTGCCCATCCGACGGTGCAGAGGAACTGGCGGAGTGAGCGGTGGTGGAACGTGAGTACCATTCGGAGGAAGAGTGGTGATGTTTGGCAAGGACAACTTATGGGGAGCACGATTGTAAAGCGTACCCCCAGCAAAGTCGACTTCGAAGAACACGTCGAAGAAGCTATTGCCCGATACAAAATCGTTCGGGCCCACGAGCACAGGCGAACCGGCTGGCGAAGAGACCACGTTGGTGACCCGGCCCAATGTGGGCGACTGCTGAACACCGTTGTCCGCGCCGATCCTGACCGTCATAGGTCCGACATTCGCGCTTGTGCTGGTCAATGTCAAACCCAGGATCTCGGTATCAATAAAGCTGGCCGCCGATCCATCGCCTAACCCTTGTTGCTGTTGTCTGATAATCGAAAATGCACCTGAATTCAGCTTGACCAACTCACTAAAGCCACCCGGGAAAAATGGATCGTTGATTTGAATGGTAAAGTCGGCTGTGGAGCTGGTGGGCGTATCAACCCCGGCGATAACAATTCCACCCTGAGCCACCAAGGGCATTTGACTTACGATCCAACACACATACAGACAAACAGCGATTCGACTCACGGACTTCATCATGGACTTCCCGGTTGGCCTTGGAAATGGGTGGTGGAACTACCTCGCGTTGGTATTGCCCGAATCATCTAAAGATGCGCTGCCGCAGCTTTCGTTTGTCGATCCAATCGACCTGATGATTGCACGTCATTTTTATGGCAAATGCATTCGCCCGGAATCAATCGATTTACCAAAATCGGCATCGAGAAAACAACCAGATAGGTCAACGACCAGATCAACAACCGGATCACAGTAGAGATGCTCCGCGAGTCATCGTGCCCGCAGGATGCGGCTTCGCAGGCTTCTGCTGTGTCTGTGATCTAAGTGCTTAAAAGGTCTCGCGCAATGGTGGCTTGCCCCAAGGCTATCCCTGCATCATTGGGTGGTACAAGCCGGTGAGTCAGGACTTGAAAATCATGGCTTTCCAACTGCTGCCGAAGTAAGCGTGTGAGCAACACATTTTGAAAGACCCCGCCGGTCAGCCCGACTTGATTTATTCCAGTCACCTTTCTGGCAATAATGCAAACATCCAGTGCGGCATGTGCCAATGTGAGATGAAATCGTGCGCCGATGTCTCCCGCGGACTTCCCGGCTAGCGTATCCTCAACGATGCACGAAAACATGCCATCGAAACAGAGTTGCCACTCAGCGCCCTTAATGGGGTCAGGTCTATTTTCGGATTGGTTCTTAGAACTCTGCCAACTATAAGCGTATGGTTCGAACAAAGCGTCGGTCGTTTGCATGGCTTTCGATGACTGATATTCCAATTCGATGGCAGCCTGGCCTTCATAGTCGATTTGCTGACGAGTGCCGATGAGGGCGGCGACAGCGTCAAACAGTCTGCCCATGCTACTGGTTGGGATGCAATTCAGATCGCGTTCGAGTTGCTGTCTTAGCCAGCGACGCTCAGTCTCGGTTAGGGTTGATACACACGGCAGCCGTTGATCCCAAGCCAGCGAGTATCGAAAGAGATGCGCCAAGGCCGATCGAGCCGGTTTGAGAATGCAGGCATCGCCTCCAGGCAATGGCACATAACTCAAATGTGCGAATCGCGTAAACTCTTGCCGGTCTGCGATCAACCATTCGCCACCCCAGATCGCGCCGTCACTGCCCAAGCCGGTGCCATCCCATACACAAGCGATGATGGACGAGCCCGCAGGTAATTGGTGCTCAGCCATCAACGCGGCCGCATGGGCATGGTGGTGCTGTATTCTCAGGTGCTGTAAAGATTGTTCACGCGCCTGCCGCTCAGCCCACTGAACGGAAAGGTAGCCAGGATGCTGATCCGATGCAATCACCGTGGGCGTGGCGTTGTATAGTTCAATAAGGTGGCTTGAAACACGCTGAATCATTTCCAGTGACTCTGCGTGCCCCATATCTCCAATATGCTGACTGAGAATAGCGTGAGAGTTTACTGCCAGGCAAATACTCGACTTGATCTCTCCGCCCACCGCCAAAATGGTCG
>JADLDX010000378.1 GCA_020846515.1 Pirellulaceae bacterium | reverse complement strand
TGCCCCCGCTGTGCGTGAGCGACGAGCAGTTGCACGATTTAGTGTCGGCTGTATCGCTCGGATGCCAACAAGCCATGCGAGTCTAGTTGGACAGCGCCACTTTGAATCAGCCGCAGGGCGTTAGCGGGCGTTAGCCCCGGTTTTTTCAGCGCGAACCGTGGCTAACGCCAGTACGGCTAATATCTAAGAAATAGCAGCGAATCACTGTGAATTCGATTCAAAGCGGCGTTGTCCAGCTATGCGTCCCCCGCCTATGCCGGAAGTTTCTATGCTCGCTGTGACAACCGGATTCTTCCCCGAACCACGCAGCACGCGTAGCACACGTAAGGTATTCTGTTCAGATCTATTCATGTCTTGTGTGTATATCGTGCTGATGTCCGGCCAAGCGGACCTTCGGCATCGAGACCGATATGCCTCAAGTACGAGTTTGTGGGATAAACCATACCGAGCCAAATCAAATGCGACTCTTGATCATCATGCTGCTGACATCAACGGGGCTTGTGGCTGACGAGCCGCTATGGCGCGAGACGTCGACGGGCAGCGATGCCAGTCTGCGTGGCGTGGCAGTCGCGCGGCACTCAACGACTGACCGGCCCGTTGTTTGGGCGGCCGGTGCAAAAGGCACCGTGCTCCACTCGTTGGATCAAGGCCGCCAATGGACACGCTGTTCGCCCATGGGGCATGACCAGTTGGAGTTTCGGTCTCTGTTCGCCTGGAACGAACGACAAGCGATCGTGGCCAGTGCTGGTACGCCAGCCATCGTGCTGAAGACCGATAATGCCGGCCAGACTTGGCGCGAAGTGTATCGCGATGTTCATCCGCAGGCCTTCTTCGACTGCCTGAAGTTTATCGACGACCAGCGTGGAGTCTTGTTTGGTGACCCCGTTGAAGGTCGATTTACAGTATTGACGACCAGCGATTCAGGTGAGAGCTGGCAAGCCATCGATCCACAGCGATTGCCCAAATCACTCGAGGGCGAAGCAGCGTTTGCCGCGAGCAATTCCGCCATGACGGTGGCGGCGACGCATAGTATCTGGATTGGCAGTGGTGGCGCACCGCGCGCTAATTCGCGTGTCATGATGTCACACGACTTCGGCCAATCATGGCTGACTGTCGATTGCCCACTGAACAGCGGTGCCAGTAGTGGAATCTTTTCATTGTGTTACGCTAATGCACTTAAGACGCTGGTGGCCGTTGGTGGCGACTATCAACCCGATGCCAAGTCGGCCACGACGGGCGCCGCCTCCCATGATCGCGGCGGTACGTTTCAAAGCCTGAGCCAACCGCCCAACGGCTTTCGCTCATCGGTCGTTTATACTCAAGGCAACAAAACCCTGGCAGCAGGCTTCTACACCACCGGCCCCACAGGTTGTGATCACTCCATCTCCGGAGATAAATGGCAGCCGATCAGCGCGACAGGCTTCCATGCCTTGGCGGTCTTGCCCGACGGCAGCCTGGCAGCCGTTGGCTCCAATGGAAGATTTGGATTGAGTAAGTAAGCGATCATGACTGCGCTTGTATATTGTCCTTAACCCCAATACCGTTCAATTTTCCGACTACTTAAAGCGGAATCGGCGCGAGCCGTCCGGTTCCGCCTGGCTTTTCTCGCCGAAACACCGGGCAGCTTGCGCTGCTCCGCTTAAATGTGAACGGTATTGCCCTTAACCCCGCACCGGAAGTATCGATTTGTACAGGAGTGTTCGATGATGTTGACGTCTAAGAGATTGTATCGATGGTTATTGATCTGCCACTTCTTTCTCCTGAGTCCTGGAATAACAGGTGCAGCCGAACCAGAGCCGATTCCATTGTGGGAAAAGGGGGCTCCTGGTTCGGAGGCACGCAAGTTGGAGCCGGAGAAGATTGATCAGACGAATGGAAAGTTCGATGTAACGAACGTGCACAATCCCTCGCTGACTGCGTATCTACCGAAACCTGAAAAGGCGACTGGTACCGCTATCATCATTGCGCCGGGAGGCGGGCATCGCGTGTTATGTTTAGGACACGAAGGTGGAGCGCTTGGGCAATGGTTGGCCGACCATGGAATCGCGGCCTTCGTATTGCGTTATCGACTGGCGCGAGAAGCCGGCTCTAGCTACTCGGTCGACGAACATGCCATGCTTGATACCCGACGCGCTATACGCACGGTTCGCAGCCGCGCATCACAGTGGCAGATCAATCCCGAGCGCATTGGTATCTTAGGTTTCTCGGCGGGTGGTGAGTTGGCTGCGCTAGCGGCCATGCAATCGGATATGGGCGATCCGAACGCAAGCGACCCAGCTGAACGTGCGAGTAGTCGACCCGACTTTCAAGTTCTGATCTATCCCGGCAGTTCGAAGCGTTTCACCGTGCAAGCTGGCATGCCCCCAGCCTTTATTGCCTTGGGAGAAAACGACCGCCCCGATATCTCTTTAGGCATGGCCGAACTTTACATGAAGTACAAAGCAGCTGGCGTGCCATGCGAGCTGCACATCTACTCCGGCGTCGGACACGGCTTCGGATTCCGCCCAACGAACAAAGGCGCCGTCGCGGCCTGGCCAACCCGCATGCAAGAATGGTTAGCCGCCAAGAAACTCTTGTAGCAGGGAGCTCCTGCTGCGCAGCAGCCAACTAACCCTCCCGCTGCGTAGCAGCGGGAGTGTCGAAAAATAGCGTCAGCGACTTTTTCGGGGAGGGCGCGTGCGCCGCACAGAAGAGTTAGCAGCGTAGTGCTTCTGACTTTGGTTATCACGGCAGGCACCCTCCCCGCCTGAGCTGACGCCAGGCGACCCTCCCGCTGCGACGCAGCGGGAGGGTTAGTGCGCAGCAGCGGCTAATTTAATCAAGGAAGCGATAGCGACCAGACTTCGCTACTGAGCGGTTGAGCATGTCCGCCGGCTACCCAGATCTTGTCTTGGAAGACATAGGCCGAATGCTCGTGCCTTTCCTTCCATGAGACCTTGGATTCCAACTGCAGCCATTGTCGGCCATCTTTCGAATACCAGACATCGCCCCAGTTCTTGGATGGGTTGTTCGACCAACCACCCAGTACCCACATATGATCGCGATATGTTAC
>JADLDX010000377.1 GCA_020846515.1 Pirellulaceae bacterium | reverse complement strand
ATAAATTGTCCCGGTGATCCCTGGCGGAAACGCTTTATCCAAAGCACGTCCCAGGCTGAGTCGATCGGGCAAGGTGGGCAACCGTGGGCTCATCGCAGTTGCTCTCCCAAACGAGCCAACTGGGTTTCCAATTGTTGGTCGATTTCACCATGCTGGCAGCGCACGATGCAACCACCCTGGCTGACCTCAGGGTCTGGCAACACCTCAGCAGAACCAGCGTGCGGCACATGCTTGGCCATTTGCTGAAGATAGCGACCGGCCCAGGTAAAGTCATCCGGATGGACCAGGATATGAACATCGCGTGCGTCGCGCATCATCATCAAGGCCTCTTCCAACCAGACCCGCAGCGGTTCAACACCTTGCTCCATTGATTGACGTATCAACTTTTCTGCCATGGCAATCGCCAGGTCGACCGTGACATCGCGCCATTGCTGTAACCACAGCGTCGTATCGTTGGTCAGATTATCGACGGCTTGCTGACAAGCCGCTGTGGCCAGGCGAATGCGTTCTTCCGTCAACTGACGGGCGCGCTCTTCGACTTGCTTCATGAAATCACGCTGAGCCATCGCCAGACCTGTGGCCTGGGCAGAGGCCCGCACCGTGTCGGCCTCCTTTTGTGCTTGAGCCAATATCCCAGCCGCTTGCTGACGCACCTCTGCCAGATAGGCTTGCGCCCGCACTTGCACATCGTCGATGTTAAATGCGACCAACCGCGCAGCGTCACCGGACTGCTTTAATTCTGACTCTTTAAGGATCGTTGCCATGGAACGACTACATGGGGCTAGCGTTTATACAAGAAAATCAAGGCTGTGCCACAAAAGGTATATGCCACCAAAGTTGTTGGCCATGAATTCATCACGGAGCTTATTCCGAGTTGCTTGAATCTGAGTTTATGCAGCTACATTTAGCAAACTGGACTGGGCGGCTCGAGTTTCCATTACTAGCTGTGAAGCCAATTCACACAGTCGACGTTGAGCTTCATCGACATCTTGCAAGTTGATCGATCGCAGTTGTCGCAGCCGAACCTGCAGAGCGCGCGCATCGTGTTTCTCGAGCATGGATGTGAAGCGTTTCATAAAGGCAGGCGACGCACCGGCCAGAGCGAGCAACACAACTTCGCTATCGGCTGCTGCCAGTACCTGACCAATCTGATCGGCTGGCAAATCCAGAATCTGCTCAAAACGCATTAGATCGTTTCGTTCGGTATGCACCGGTCTGGATGAGACGCCAGGGAAGGGCAATACCACCGGCGAATCGTCTTGAGAATCGCTGGAGACCACATGAGACAATGAATCCATGCCCACAGGAGGCAAGTTGGCATCCGCCGTCGTGAGCACATTGTTGGCCAGCAAATCAGCCATGCGCGCCCGGCCCATCGCTGGCTGGTTCATCGCTGGCTGGTTCATCGCTGACTGGTTCATCGCTGCCTGGTTCATCGCGCGGCTAGCCTGCCCAGTCTTTTCAGACTGCGATTCTCTGGTTGGAGCAACAGCGCGATTGGCTTCTTGAACCCAACCTCGGACCGGTACGCCTGCGCTTCGAACGTGAGCCGGCGGCAAGCCCAAGCGATGGGCCAACTGCTGATCGGTTTCTTGAATGATGGTCTGCCAATCACCGCGCATCTCGGGCGAGGCGGCGGCCAACAAATCCTGGATGCGACCGAGTGATTCAGTCTCGCTGTCGCGACGATGCTGGTAGTCAGAGATGCGCAGCGCTAGATGATCATCGATCGCCGCCATCGCCTCGGGATCGATCTGACCAAGCTTGGATAGATTGGCGATGACATCACGCTGTTGAGTTCGTGGCAATTGCTCCAGCAATCCAGCCGCCTGTCTGGGCTCCAGTTGACTGATCACCACTGCGATCACCAAGGCGCGCTCGCCACGCAACAAGTCCGTCAGTGCCGCCACATCCAGTCGCTGCCACGGTCTGTGGGGATCCGCAACCGATGACGTGTTACTTGCATGTGAACGCGATGGATCGCGGGGCGGGGCGGTGTGAGCCCGAAACGCGTCGCCTTCATCCACCTGGTCATTCGAATCGTCCCAACGGTCGCGACCGGATCTAGTATGACGCGTCGAGTCGGACGGTTGATAATGCGGTGCCATCGCCGATGGCCGGGTATCCCGCTGGTGATCATGGGCATCGCTGCGTACGGTGTCGCTGCGTGCTGTGTCGCTCTCTATATGGTCGTTCCGCGATGTGTCAGTGCGCGATGTGTCATGGTTTGGAGAGCCGTGACGGGCGGCCTGGTTGGCCGTCATGGCTTGCAGACGAAACTCGGCCAGAATTTGGCGTTGTTCTTCGGGATCGATGCTGGTCAGTTGCGTCATGGCGCGGCGGACTTGTCGAGCCAACTCGCTGGGCATGGCCATCAGCAATTGCCGGCCGGCGGTCGCATCGAGACTAGTCACCAAGATGGCTATGCGCCGCACTTGGGCGTTCAGACCGTCCGTATTCACCACTTCGCCGCCAGCCATCCGATTCACCGCATCCCTGCTCGTTTGTCCAACCTCGCCCACAAACCCAGTTCCTCAATTGGGTATATGTACTAAATTCAGGCGAAATTTCGTAGGCCGATTTCTCCAGAATCGGCGCGAGCTGTCCGTGCATTGTAGCGCTACCGGCGCAAGCCGTCCGGTTCCCACTGCCAATGAAAGCGGTACCGGCGCAAGCCGTCCGGTTCCCACTGCCAATGGTAGCGGTACCGGCGCAAGCCGTCCGGTTCCGCCATTATTTATATTGTGAAACACCGGGCAGCTTGCGCTGCTCCGCTTTCAATTGCATGGTGAAACACCGGGCAGCTTGCGCTGCTCCGCTTACAATTGCATGGGTGCGGCTATTGACCGGGTGTATCGCTGTCTTCGGGCATCGGTTTGCCTTGCGTCTCTGGTATGAAGTAGACGACGACCAACCCCAACACGAAGATCAAGCTCATCCACTGGGCAGCTTCGCGGAAGGCCTCTAACCTGGCTGCTGCTTGTGCTACCACATCTTCTTTGGCGATCCCAGCCACCGCCTTTTCACCCAACATCTGCTGCAACTTGCCCAAGGTAAACGGTCCGGTGGCGGCCAAGAAACGGCCCACGTTGTAGCAAAAGCTGGTGCCGGTACTGCGCAGGCGAGTCGGAAAGAGTTCCGGTAAATAGATGGCGAAACCAGCAAACAGGGCCAGTTGGAAGAAGCCCATCACGGCACTCATCCACATCTTGTCCATGCTATCAAACATTCTGAAGAACATGACCGTCGATGCCAGGGCGCCAATGAAAGCAATCATGAACGCAAAGCGACGACTGGTTCGCTGGGTTAGAAAGGAGAAGGCCAACATACCCGCGAAAGCGCCCGCATTTTGGATGATCCCATTCAAACCGCGATAGAAGGCCGCCTGGCTGGCGATTTCCGTTTCGCCAACACCTTTGGCCTTGAGCGAGGTCTTGATAACTTCGCTGACCAGTTCGGGAGAGAAGAACCCGATGCCCCACAAACCAACTACACCCGTGATCGACAGCATCATGCCCAACAGGGCTGGTCGGCGCCAGCGTCCGGCGCCCAAAAGTTCTGCGTACGACCCGAACTTTACTCCGCTCAGCTTCCCGGCCGCACGCGCCTTGACCCATTTTTCCGGTTCCTTCAATCGAAACTGAATGAACACGCACAGAAAGGCTGGGATAGCGCCAATCAAAAATGCGTAACGCCAGGCGCCTTCGGGAGCCACCACTTTATTGGTAATCAAGTTGGCCATCAGCATGCTAACCAAGCCAGCGGAAATATTTCCCAAAGCTGACAGGGCTTGCAACATTCCGAGCGCACCAGGTCGAGCCTTATCGGGCAGCGTATCGGCAATCAGAGCGACCGCCAATCCGAACACACCACCTACGCCCAATCCGGTGATAAATCGATAGATGGCAAAATCCACCCATGACACGGCCAGTGCCGACAGGCCAGTAAACAACGAATACAACAACACCGTAATCGTCAACGTCTTGGCTCGGCCAATCCGATCACCTACCGAACCAAAGATCAGTCCTCCCGTCGCCCAGCCGGCCACAAAGATCGACGTGGCATAGCCGCCGTAAGCCTTGACGTTGGCCCCTTCGGGTAACTTCAATTGACTGAGCGCACTATCGCGAAACAAGATGAAAATCTGCTGGTCAAAGCAGTCAAACAGCCAGGCCAAGGCGGCCATGGAGAACACGAACCAGTGGTAACTGGTCAAGTGCTGCCACCAGGACGTAGGAGTGGATTCTGCTGGGCCACCTGACCCTGCGGGTGAACTATAGGCGTCCGATGAACTCATAATGGATCAGCATCTGGGGTAGGAGGGGAGAAGCGGCAAGAATCAGCAGGCTAATGATAGCCAAAGTCCCAGCCCGGCGACAGTATCGACTTCGCAGGTTGGCCGTTTCACGGACCATTGATCGACTGAAAGCGGAATCGGCGCGAGTCGCCCGGTTCGGCCTATATTTTCTCGGCGAAACACTGGGCAGCTTGCGCTGCTCCGCTTCCATTTGAAAAGGCGAAGAACCGGGCAGCTTGCGCTGCACCGCTTCCGTTTGAACGGTATTGAGCTTAAGCGCCCTTAGGCCGCGACATCCGGCAGCTTCTTGCCCTGCAATTGATAGACGTACCGCAGTACTTCGGCCACCGCGTTGTATTGCTCCAGCGGAATGATCTGTCCGACTTCAACCGATTTAAACAGTGCCTGCGCAAGCGGCTTTCGCTCCAGTACCGGCACGCCATGCTCCAGTGCAATCTTACGAATGCGAGCCGCCACGCTGCCCGATCCTTTGGCCACAACAACAGGCGCTGGCATCGTTTTGGGATCAAACTGGATGGCAATTGCTAACTCGGTCGGGTTGGTGATCACGACGTCAGCTTTGGGAATCGACGAGACCATGCGATTGGCCAACAACTGACGATGAACCGCTTTGCGTCGTGCCGCAATTTGCGGGTCACCGTTCATCATCTTCATTTCTTCTCGCACCTCTTCGTCGGTCATCTTGAGGTCTTCTTCATGACGCCAACGTTGAAATCCGTAATCGAACACCGCCAGGATCAGCAACACCAGCGCAGTACGAAAACACATATCGATCGTCGTCGTCCAAACCAACTGACCAACTTCACCGGCATCCAGGCTGGACGAATTCATGATGATCCCCCAGCGTCCCCAGAGGCCGATGCTGGCAACGGCCGCAACCAACATGATCTTTGCTATGCCGAAGGCTACTCGCGTTACATTGCGAATCGAAAAAATGCGTTGCAATCCGCTGAGCGGATTCACATGAGACCAATTCAGTTGCAATTTGCCTGGCAGAAACAAGAAACCAATTTGCACCCAACTGGCTAACCAGGCAATGGCCATCGCTGCCATAAACAATGGTAGCAGTACCATCAAGCAACCCCAAAATGTTCCCGCAACCCAAGCCACTGACCGATCGGTGGAATTGTCCCAAAAATCATGGCCTGTCAGACTGCGCACCATAAAGCCGGCCAGAAACTCCAGAATGCCCGGCCCCCAGGTCATCAACGTTCCGATCGCGCCCAGCAACACCACCGCCGATCCCAAGTCCTGACTGCGCGCAAGTTGCCCTTCTTCGCGCGCTTTCTGGCGGCGATAGGGCGTAGCTTCGTGTTTTTTATCTCCACCTTCAGCCATAGATTAGCTTTTAGCTGTTAGCTTTTAGCCTTATACATTACACCTGCAAACTTCACTGACTGGTCGCCATGTGACGACAGCTGTCCAGCCACACCGACAACTCAATCTGGAAGACCCAAGCCATGCCGCTGGTCGACAGGATCAACAACAGCAGCATCACGAAGGCATTGATATTGAATCCCACCGCCAACACACTCAATTGCGGCAGCGTGCGCGCGATTAGCGCAGTCAAGAGGTTGGCCATGAGTAGCGCCGTGGCGATCGGCGCCGCGGCGCGAATGCCGACACGCAAGGTATGCTGCATCAAATCATCCAGTTCGCTCAACCAACCGGCATCGGGTTGGACACCTCCGGCCGGGTAGACGGTACAGCTTTCCAGGCAACTATCGATGACTTGACGATGTCCACCTACCGTTAACACCAAACCAATGGCCATCCAGCCCATGATACTGGCCAAGATTGACATGCTTTCGTCAGTCGTTGGATCCATCGCTTCCGCCACGTCAAAGCCAGCCAGGTGCCCTATGGCTTGCCCAGCCAATTGCAAGGCGCTAACGGCCATCAAGATCACGGAACCGATGACTAGTCCCAAAAGTACTTCGGCCGCCAAACAGATCAGCACGTTGAGCAGATCGGTCGGCATCGGTGCGGCGTGAGGGAGGGCGATTGGGGTCATCATCGCTGCCATGGCAATGGCTAGCCCGGCTCGTACGCGGGCTGGTACACCTGCCGAACGCGTTGGCGGTGCCAACATCAACACTGGACTGACTCGCGCCAGCACCGCCATGAAAACCCATAGAGGCGCGGTGAGCAAATTGGTCAACGCGTCAGTGATGATTTAACTTCCTATGCACGTCGACACGTCCGATTTGGGATTAAGGCACATTCTCATCGACTGACGACGGCGGGAATGTTTTCGTACACGCCGCGCGAGTAATCGATCATGCGATCAGCGATCCAGGGCAAGCAATAAATCAAAGCCACCACCATGGCAATAATCTTGGGCACTGCATTGAGCGTCTGATCTTGAATCTGGGTCAAAGCCTGAATCAAGCTGACCACCAAGCCTACGACCATGCCGACCAACAGCAGCGGTGCGCCGATTAACGTCGCGGTGACCACTGCATGGCGAACTAAATCCACTGCGTCTTCAGGTTGCATTGTGTTAACTCACTGTTCCAAAACTTGCCAGCAACATTTCCACCACTAAATGCCAACCATCGATCAGCACAAACAACAGTAACTTGAAAGGCAACGAGATCATCGCCGGAGGCAACATCATCATGCCCATCGATATCGTGATGGCAGCGACCACTAGGTCGATTAACAAGAACGGCAAAAAAATCTGAAACCCCATGAGAAACGCCGTCTTTAGTTCGCTGAGCATATAGGCCGGCAATAACACGCGCAGCGGCACATCATCAAAGAACTTGGGCGAAGGTGCATCGGGCGCGTAGTGCTTGTAGAACAAGTAGACATCATCATGATTGCCAGCCATATCGATCTGCTGACTCATAAACTCACGTACCGGCTTTACCCCCAAGTTCCAGGCTTCTTCTAACCCCAACTGCGAGCCGGCCGCCGTGTATGGAGCAATGGCATCGGTATAGACTTTGTTCCAAACCGGTGCCATGACAAACATGGTCATGAACAAGGCGATCGAAGTCACCACCTGGCTGGGCGGCAGTTGACCGGTACCCAACGCTTGCCGCAACAAGCCAAAGACGACAATGATCCGCACATAGCAAGTAGTCATCAGCAAGATGGCAGGGGCCAAACTGATGACCGTCAAGAGCAACACAATTTGCAGGCTGCTGGACAAGCCTTCGCGACTAGTCCATCTCTCTGGTCCGCTCAACAAAAAATTCTGTGCTGTTCCGTTGCCCGCCCCGGAATCGCCAGCAGACTCAACCTTAGCACTGCCTGGCGCGGCAACCTCGGCCGGTTGATTGGCGTTTTGACCGGAGAAGATATCGCGGAGCCCTTGTTCGAGTGCCTGAGCTTGCGAAACCGGCGGCTGTGCCACTACAGGATCGGACGCAAGAGCCAAGACCATCATGGCCAGGCATGCCATGCCCACGAATTTACTCAGCGATGGTACGCGGTGGACGCTAGTAGTCCCACAGGTCGTCTTGTGCGAAGCGGTATGCGGATTGGTAAGCATCAGCCATTCCTTCCGATGTTGTGCAGCACGGAACGGAACGATTCGGAGATGCTGCCTGGTTGCGCGCTTTCACACAATCCAGCCATGCGATCGACTTCTAGTGGATCCGTGATCTCACTGATGGTCCGCACTTCACCATGCAGATTGCTGACCAAAATCAGCTTGTGCCCGAAACGCAACAAGACCAGTTGTTGACGAGGAGCCAGGGGAGTACGCCCCAGCACCTGCACAACTTGCTTCGGTAATCCACCGGACATCGTCGGCGACGCGCGGCGATAGCACCAGGCGGCTCCCAACAACAAACCCATAACGATTGCCAGGCTTGACAACACGCTAATGAACATTTGCACCGTGCCGGTGGAACGTTTCTCAGGCGTCTTACCGTCACTGGCTGACTGCGGCTTGAGGGCTCGCGGTTCGGAGGCTTTCGTCGCCCCACCAGAATCCACACCAGCCGAGTTAGACTCTACCGAGACCGCGCTGCTGGACCTGAGTGCCCGGCCGGTGTTTTGGGGCAGCCGATCTGCTGCCTCAGATTCAGGACTAGTATATTGAGCCTGAGTGACGAAGGAACCGACGCGCTGGGGAGTTTGAACATTAGTTTGCAATTGCGCCACAGATGCCGAGCCTGACTCGAGTGGCGGGGCAATCGCTGGCAGAGCCGGCGAGGCCGTCCAGGCCCGATCGCTCAGACCCGTATTCATCTGGCCGGCATTTAATTGGCCTGAATCTCTCTGGCCATTATCAGCTAGAGCACTATCAGCGCGGCCAGGCACTTCAGGCAGTTGTGCAGCCCGAGTGATGATGCTGGCTTCGCGCATCCCTGTCGCAGGCGATGAGTTGGTTGTAGGTGAGACCGAATGGCGGGGGCCCACCTGTGCGTCGGCATCAGCCAGTGTCAGTGACCAAACGGTCACGACACAGCCTGCAAGAAACTTGGGTCCCATGAGCGACTTCCTTGTCGTTCACGCTGGCTATCGAACGCGGCGTTCGATGTCTTAAATAAAGTCAGTCGTCAAGCATGCTCGCCAGCTCGCGGGAAGAGCCGATAAGCCACCTGCCACTGTTAACCGTTAACTGTTAACTGTTAAACCTTGTCAGCTAGCGAGTCCGAGCCCAGCAATTGAGCCACGCGGACGCAAAAATTGTCATTGAGCACCAGCACTTCACCACGCGCGACCATGCGACCGTTGGCATAGATATCCACGGGATCGCCGGCAAGTTTGTCGAGCGTAATGACCGAACCACGCCGTAACTTGAGCACTTCTTCCAATTGCATATGCGTGCGACCGAGTTCGATCTTCAAATCCAGGTCGACGTCGCTGAGCAGTTCCAAGGAACATTTCTCAGGCGGGCCTCCCGAGCCAATCAACTCCTCGAGCTGAATTGCTTTGGGAGCTGGTCGATCGATACCATGCAGAGCGTTCTCAGCCTCTTCCAGTAGGCGCGCAGCATGGGCTTCTGCGCTCTCACTGCTGCTGGATTTCGTGCCTTGGGGGGTGCCCTGACTGGCTTGAACGGCTTCCGAGCCTGGATCGCTCATGCTGTTTCCATCCCTGTGTTTTTCATCCCAGTCCTAAGAACCGGCTGACTACTCTTCAATCACTTGATAATCCTGGAAACCGACTCCCAGCAGGATAGGTTCTTCCAGAATCTCATTACTTGTCGCAAGTATCCGTCGCTGAATCAAGCCCAATTGGTTCTCATTCAGCTCGTCCATCGTGGCATTGCGGATTTCCAACATCAGCCGATGACGGAAGCGGCCTTCGCGTTCCATGTACAGCCCTTCAACATGTTCGAGATCTTTCGCCTTGACGGTGCCGAACAATCGGAACTCAACGCGATAGGTACGATCCGCACCCGGCGGAGTGAAGGTCGCCGAGTGATCGCCCAACGGAAACTCGACGGCTTTGTTTTCATCTTCAACGGTCGGTTCGCCTTCTTCTTCCATGTGGGCCTGGACCTTTTTAATTAGGTTGGCCTCTGCCAAGGCCGCGACATCATCGGCCGATGGAACAAATAGAAAAAACAGCACTGTTTCCACCACAATCACGCTCGCGATGAATCCGCTGACGAGAATTTTGGGGAGGATCGAGCTCTTGGGAGCATCGCTGGCCGGAGCCTCAACTGCTGCATGATCCGACATTTGCTGCTCAAAACCTATAAGTTGAAGTGTCCAGAAAACAAGCACGGCTATATAAACTCTAGGTTACGATTGGCGGCTCCCGCCAACTCTCCACCACAAAATATCAACGCCCAAGTTGCATCAGCCCCAGGACAATTCGGCACACCGCAAAGAGGGGGGTGCTAGAGTTGGTGTTACGCAGCTTGCGCTGGCTGGCTAGAATTCGCAGCATGAGTGCCACCATTCGATTCCGCCTTTATGGCCGACGTGTAGAGCAGCCGCCGCAAGCCGGCGTGCCGCTGAGCATTTCCTGGGAACGCGCTTTGGCGAACCTGGAGTTGTTGCCTCGCATGTTCGCCGAGCCAGACGGCTCGTTTTTGTGGAGCGGTCACGACGAACGGGTTGGCCCTTGGCAACTGGAAGGCACACTGTTTGATGACGGGCAAGTCGTTCGACGCATCGAATTGGTAGGCAATTGTCCGCCTGCCAATTGGCTTGGCTTTCTCCAAGCACTCGAAACGGATTGGCACAGCATCTCCGTCGAATTGCTGGATGAGAGCCAAGTGGTCGATGGCCATTGGCTCGCCGCCGCCCTGCGCGCAGAAAGTTAAACCATACCCATGGAGTTTGAACCTACCCATCAACCCCTAGACGATTCGCGGCGCAATAACCAGCAAGCTTGGGATCGCATGGCTCGCGCAGGACATAAACTGACAGCGCCTGCGACCAAAAGCGAACTGGCTAATTCGTTAAAAGTGATCGACGGGTTGGGTTGGTTACCTGGCGGTATTCGTAGTTGGAAAGTCCTCTGTCTGGCCGCCGGTGGTGGTCGACACGGTCCGCTGTACGCCTCTGCCGGTGCTGAAGTGACGGTGGTTGACTTGAGCCCAGTGATGCTCGAACGCGATCGCCAGGTGGCTGCCGAGCATGGCTTGCAGGTCAACACGATCCAAACCAGCATGGACCAGTTGGACATGTTGCCCTCCGCCATGTTTGATTTGGTCGTGCAACCGGTGAGCAGTTGTTACTTGCCCACGCTCGACGCACTATTTCCTGAAGTGGCGCGAGTGACCAAGCCGCAGGGAATATATATCAGCCAGCACAAGCAACCGGCTAACCTACAGGCCTCGCTGGATACATACACCGGTCATTATGCCATCGAACATGCCTACTACGACCGGCGTCCCGTGCCACCGGCGGTAACGCCCAATCTGCTGCGTGAACCCGGTACCCAAGAGTTTGTCCACAGTTGGAATGATCTCCTGGGAGGGATCTGTCGATCCGGCTTCGTCATCGAAGATGTCTCCGAACCCTCGTACGGCAAGAGTGACGCATTGCCCGGCAGCTTTGGTCATCGTTGCTACTTTATCGCTCCGTATCTGCGCATCAAAGCTCGGCGTCTCGGTTCCGCTACCACTCCACGATTGATCACATTCTGATGAACGATCTCCATGCCTGCCAATAGTCCTCGTAGTAACCCACGCAATAGTTCCCGTAACGGCCCGCGCAACAACGCAAGCGAGAGCGTCCGGCACCCGATCGGTCGAGTGCTCTCTCTGGTGCCTGCGTTTCATTCATTGACAACTTATTCGGGCAGCTACTTTCGACGCGACTTGATCGCTGGTCTGACCGTGGCGGCTGTGGCCGTGCCGCAAGCCATGGCATACGCCAGTATCTTTGGCATGCCGGTAGAACTTGGTCTATACACTGCCATTGTGATGACCGCGGTCGGCGCACTGTTCGCCTCGAGCAAGCAGTTGATCAATGGTCCGACCAATGCCATTTCGATTGCCATGCTGAGCGCGCTGGCCTTCGTACCGGCCGAAGAACGGGTATCGGCCGCCATCTTGATGGCCGCTCTGATCGGTATCATTCAAACCGGTATTACGCTGCTGCGACTGGGAGATCTATCGCGTTTCATTTCGCATGCGGTCGTCGTGGGGTTCACTGTCGGCGCCAGTATATTGCTGGTGCTGGACCAACTGAAAAATGTGTTCGGTTTCAAAGCCCAAGGCGGACATCACGATCACTTTTTGACGCGGTTTTATTTGACGATGACCCAAGGCGGGCCAGTTCATTGGCCAACGCTTTATGTGGCGATCGGCACGGTCATCGTGGCTTTGCTGGTCCGCCGAATCAGCAAAGCATTGGGCTGGCGATTGCCGGAGTTATTGCTGGCGATCGTGGCCGCCGGCCTGGCGACGTGGTGGCTGGATTTAGGCAGCCCGCGTTGGGGCGTCAAGCTGGTCGAAAATATTCCTCGCTCCTTACCTACGTTTCAAGCGCCCGATTGGGATTGGGTATTGGTGCGCGAGCTCGCCCCATCGGCGCTGGCCATCGCGCTGCTCGGCTTGCTGGAGGCGATCGCTATGGCCAAGTCGATTGCGCTTAAGACTCGGCAAAAGTTAGATATTAACCAACAGTGCCTCAGCGAAGGACTGGCCAATCTGGCGGGCAGTTTCTTTCGTTGCTTTCCAGGCTCCGGTTCATTAACCCGTTCCTACATCAACTATCAAGCCGGCGCGGCGACCGAGTGGTCCGGTATCTTTGCTGCCGGCGCAGTCGCGCTGACGGTGTTGTTGTTTGCACCTCTGGCACAGTACATCCCCCGCGCTGCCTTGTCTGGAGTGTTGATGCTAACGGCGATTCGCATGACGGACCCTGAAGCCTTGCGATATCATTTCAAAGCCACGCGCTTTGATGCGCTAATCGTCACCGCCACAGCCCTGGCTGCCATCGTTGTCTCAGTTGAATTTTGCATCCTGGTCGGCGTGTTACTCTCGTTCATGTTCTACGTCCCCAAGGCCGCCCGTATCGAAGTCTCCCAGCTAACAGTGACCAAACAAGGCAACGTACGCGAACGCTTGGAAAACGATCCTCAGTGCGATCGAGTGCGAATCGAGAACTTTGAAGGCGAGCTTTTCTTTGGCGCTTCGCCAGCTTTCGAAGAGGCGCTCGAACGCATCGAAGAGGAGACTTTGACGCCCAGCGCGGTTGGCCTAAGCAAAGCTTCACAGCCATCTTCAGCGTTGTCTGACCAGCAGTCAGCCGTACAAGCAGCGCTGCCAGCCGCGGTCGTTATCCTGCGACTGCGATACGTACGCAATTGGGACGCCGTATGCCTGCATGTGCTCCATGATTTCATTGAGCGCATGCAAGCGGCCGGGCACGTCGTACTGCTCAGCGGCGTCCGCGATGAAGCCTACAAGTCGTTTAAGAACGTGGGAATCGTGGCCGAAATTGGCGAGGAACGCGTCTTCCGCGAAGTACCCGAACTCTGGTCGAGCACCTTTAAAGCCATTCAATATGCCTACGCGCACTTGGGTGAACATCGCTGTGCCCAATGCCCCCGCGCCGCCGGCCCGATCCAACCCGCCGACGACTGGTCGTTTATGATCTAACGCACGCACGGCGTTAGAGGCACTCTGGATATTCACAGTACGCCAGACGCCCGGGTGTGGCTGGGTTGAACTTCTCGATTAATAAGTCCATACTCAGCACCGCCGACAAGACAGGCATGGCATGACCTCACCTCTCCTGGCTGCGCTGCGGGCGGTGATCGCTGTGCAAGGGCAGGTGGCCGAGCGATGCGTTTACGTTCGTGATGTGGGTGAATGATGTTGGGTGAATGACGAGTCGCGGAGCGATTCGTCTACAAAATAGTGTAGGGTGCCTTAAAAAGGTTGGGAGCCAATGGCCGCAGTAACCCGCGAAGTTCAATATCTGCTATTTGATGTGGAAAGCGTCGCCGAGGGCGCGCTCGTCGCCACATCACGATATGCCGGGGAGAACTTGTCGCCCGAAGATGCCTTGGCCAAGTTTCGCCAAGAATTGGTGATTGCCGGTGGTAAGGACTTCATTCCTTACACATACCATATTCCCGTGGCGATCGTCATTGCCAAGATCCGCCCCGATT
>JADLDX010000376.1 GCA_020846515.1 Pirellulaceae bacterium | reverse complement strand
CGATGGGCCAGGACATCAAGCCCGAAACGCTTTCGCGGCCAGCGCTATCTGGAGAGGCCGATCTGGCGGCATCCACTTCGGAACTCGACGGCACGGCCTGAGCCAAACCGGAGATCTGCTTGGCCGACATGCCTGCGCGCACCAAGATCTCGGCTTGCTCGAGCAATACGCAGGACCACAAGAAGGTGGACTCTGGCGTAAGATGCTTGGGCCAGCACAGGCGGCCCAGTGCGTGATCATACGCAGCGGACCAGACATCGATCGGTTGTGCCAGCGCCGCGCGTGTGCGACTGACCAGAGTTTTGCGGCGTGGCTTGCCAGACTTGGTGGCCGTACCGATCGATTCGTCTCTCTCGGCTTTAATCTCTTCAGCAAACCTTGGGTCGATCCAGTCCATAGATACACTCATACTAACGTAGCACCCGAGTCGATCGTTGACGTCCACTAGCGGCGTCGCTTCGTCGGGCGAGAAGTGATACACTGATAAGCGAGTCACCATTGTGCTCTGATGGCCACCAATGTCAAAGATGGCTGACCAGGTTTTTGCCAAGGAGTCCCAAGCAATGCCCAATCGCTCGCATTTGTCCCATCCACTTTTGTGGCTCTGCGGCATGTTCTGTTGCTCGGTTCATTTTTTTGCATCCAACCTGCAGGCTCAGTATTTGAGCCGTGAAGAGCGGTTAGCCAAAGTGGAAAAAACGTTCGGCGATCCGCCGAACATGAAACGCTTGACCAAAAATGATCGCGTATGGGTAGATGTTAAAAAACATTTGGTCGTGGCCGATGGTTACATCGCTATGCGTCAAGGTCAACTGGAAATGTTCGCTTGCCCAGCCGGTACCAAGGAACATGAATCGGTCGTCGGCTTGCTGACGAAAGCACACGTGGTCCATACCGCTTTGCTGGCCGCAGGCGCCGTTTCCGGCAAACCAGTTGTCTGGGAACCCAAATTCGAACCACCGACCGGCAGCGAAATTGCAATTCACGCTCTATGGTTCGACAAAGAGGGCAAGAAACAATCGATCGACGCCCGCAAGTGGGTGGCCCAATACGGCAAAGAGAAAAAAACGTTAGACGTCAATTGGGTCTTTGCCGGCAGCAGTTTTTGGAAAGATCCCGATACGGGCGAGAATCGTTATCAAGCCGAAAGTGGTGATCTGGTATGTCTTTCGAACTTTACTACCGCCACACTGGATGTCCCCATCCAAAGTTCGCAGGCCAATTCGGGACTGCTCTTCGTGGCCAACACCGACTTGATCCCACCAGACATGACACCGATTCGACTGGTGTTCCGTGTCGTTAAGCCCGAAGCCCAGACAAAACCCGAAGCCCAGACGCCTGCCACCACGCCCGCACCAGGCACACCGCCTACTTCGGTGGACATCCTGACGCCTGCCAAAAAGTGAGCTTTGTAGCCACTGCTGCCAAGCAGTGGATTTCGCCTCCAGCCGAGTCCACCGTCTGGCGACGGTGGCTACCCAGTTTGGCAAGCCAAGTCCACCGTCTGGCGACGGTGGCTACGAGGATAAGAAAGATTTGACGAGTCGCGGAGCGATTCGTCTACGAGACATGCGATAGTACGTAACGCACCGCTGGGATCGATAGACTGTTACCCAACAGCTTCCATGCGCGCCGCGGGCTGAGTCGCTCAGGCAAAACGAAAGTAGCTGGAAATCCCAATAGACGCGCCACTTCCTGCGGCGCAAAACGTCGCCACTGCGAACCATTTGTGATGTAAGACCCCGCATGCAGCAGGGACTTACCATAGCTGCTGCCGAAACAAGCCGTCACGCAGTCTGGTTCATCAAGACGTATGCGATCCATGGCCCGCCCAAATTGCTCAACCAACTGTTGATCCACTGTTAGAGACAGACTGTCCACTGCGCAACTGGCAACGATGTCTTGGACCGAGACGTGGTAACGGGGCAGGGGAGCCCAGGCCGGCAGTGGTTTCAGGCTGGCCAAGAGGTAAAAACGCGGACGCCGGTTGGGCCAGCCCAATTCCGTCGGACACAACAAGCGACTTTGCACTTGATAACCACAGCGATCGAGTTGCTGCTGGAGCAGTTGTCGCGCTTGCGAGTTGGCGAAGCCCTCCACATTTTCTAAAGCAATCACCGCAGGTCGCAACGCGTCGATCAGGCCAATCAGATGGATGAGTGACCGAGCGCGGGGATCATCGATATCGCGCTGCATTCCCCGACGCGTATAAGGTTGGCAGGGCGGTGACATCCACCACAACGCAGCGTCCAGCCGCTTGAGCATCGACGCATCGAGCGATTCAATTTCGCGGTTCAGATAGGTATGAGGCCAATTGAGCTGGTAAACGCTGCGAGCCTCTTGATCGATATCAATCGCCACCACGTCTATCGCATTGTCACCGGTCGCATCACCACTGTTTGGCGTGCACAGTTGCTGCCAAGCGCAAGCGAAACCTCCTACACCTGCAAAGAACTCAATACATCTCCGGATCGCGGGTGTAGGTGTGGCGGATGTCCCAGGTAATGGTGCGTCTTTCATCGTCAGGCCACTGCGACCGCCCCGTTGGTTCACTGTTTACTTTTCGCCACGCGTTGATGATACGCGACAAAGAGGCGATCGACCATGTTGCTTAAACACCACCAGCCCACGCCGCAGTGACGCCATCAAATTCACCTTAACTCACTTACTACCAAGGACTTGAAGCGCAAACACGAGTGGGTTTGAGCTGGATTGGCCCCTGGGCTGCTTGAGCTGTGGCGTAATGGGAGGGCGTGCCTACCGCTTACAAATCAGCTTGTTTGTGGGTACCGGAGAGCTAGCACCCTACCGCTGCAGATCAGAGTGACAGGGATACTCTTGGAATATGACCAGTGATACATAGCTCCATTGATCAAAAACGATCGACTCTCAAACTGGCTTTCATCGTGGCGGTGATCTTGATAACGCACTGGGCCAGCATGCACTGGCTGGCTACCAATTGGCTAGGCGGCGAAGATAATCTGTCTCAGACTCCATCCACGCACGTGCCTGTCCATGCAACATCTGTTCACGCACAGTCTGTCGAAGCAACCGTAGAGGACGATGGCTGGCGGAGAACGTCGGAAGGCTGGACGTTATTGCACATGCCTGTCGCAACCAAGCCAGAGCCGCAGTTGCCTACGGAGCACTTTTCGCTGACGCAGTTGTGGCCTGCGGCCTGGGCCATGAGCATGCTCATGTTAGTACTTAGTCTCCCTGGCGGCAGTAATCCCAGGCAGCAGCAACCCCAACCGTAACGCCTGCCTTTAGTCGCGTTCCATCAGTCGCGTTCCATTAATTGATGGCTGCTCAGTTTTGGTAGCCAAGGACCTGTCAGCGTGCCACGGCGCACGAGGCCTGGTTGGATGGGTTGGCCCTGCGCTGCCTGACTTTGGCTATCGGGGCAATACATCAAACCGAATTGGTAAACTGCTCTTGGTGGCAGTTCAGTTCGAACGATCGGTTGCCCATTCAGTTCCACCAGGACCTGGCTGTTTGCTTCACGCAGAACTCTGACTTTGTTCCATGCGTTGGCTTGCAGCGCGGGGTCTGCCAGCCGTTCTTGAGGATCAAGTTCTACCTGGCCGGTACTCTTAATCGATAACCAGGTTCTTTCCTCGGGAGTGGTCAACCATTGCAGACTCGCACTGGTCGCATGTAGACGAAAGGCCAGGCGGCCAAGGACGGGCACGACACTAGCGCTGCCGGCAGTATGATAAAACTCATATTCCACACTTTCCTCAGCCACCAACGGGCGCAAGAACTCAATGGCGGAAAAATCAGGGGGCATGGCAGAGTTCACGGCAGAGTCGAGCGGGCCTCGAAAACTCAGGACGCCGTCATTCACTTGACATGTCGTACTGCCAGGTTGGTCCAGCGTTTGGCGAGGATCATCATTAGACAACCAGAGCTTAGGCAACGACGTGCCCCCCAACATGTCACGCCATAACCGTAACTGAGGATCGAAGAGCTGCATTTGCGGGAGGAATTGTAGTTCATTCTGCGCAGTGTGACTCAGCTTAAATTCTCGATAGCGAGCAGTACCCGGTCCTTGATTGAACAAGTAGAGAATGGATGAAGAGGGAACGATGGTCTCCTCCAAACGTCCACCAGGATATTCGAGCTGACAGCTATTTGGGCCGATCGTTACTTTGAGAGCCGCGTTGGGCTGGTCCAGCGAAAATTCCTCAGCCTCCGCGTTGAATGAACGGGCATTGGTTCCCAAGTAACGTGCGCGGCCTGGGTTGGCATGTTGAGCAACCGTTAGTCCGCCGTAACCGATGCCAAACTTCTCACCTGAAACTTGTTCTGCGTTGACCGTGAATTCGCAGCCTTCGGCCAATGGATAACGCAATATCAAATAAGAGGCTGTGCGGCTGGGAAGCGCTGTCACTTCATTTTCTTCGTTCAAGGACCAAACGTGACGCCCACGCTGCGTTGGCATATGCGAGCTTGACGTGGATACGTTGGGACGAGCCGCGTTGATACCAGCTTGGCTGTGCGCCGGCTCACGTTCCTGAACCGCCTTGGGCTCACTCGTTGGCCCACTGGTTGCTTGTTTGGGTGGTTGGGGTTCGTTGACCGCTAGCCAATGCTTGAGGTTTAGTGGAGCGGGCTGGGCTGTGGCGGCGCTGACAATATCCAGATGACCGAGATTGAATACCCGCTCAGTGACCACCGCCCGCAGAGCCGCCAGATTTTGGGCCGCCAGATTTTGGGCTGCCTGATTTTGGGCTGCCTGATTTTGGGCCGTTTGTGTTTGGCAGGCCTCCAGCAAGGCGTGCATGACCGGCATGTCGCTGGCTTGACGAGACTCGCTTAGCCACTGGCTGAGTTCTGCGGGCGTCAGTGATTCGTCGAGTTGGATAGCAATCACTGCGGCCCCCCAAGCTTGGCCCATGGTTGTCCAATGAATGCGTTGTGACTCCAGAACATCCAAGACTGCTTGCTGTTGGGTATGCTGGCGAGCCACATCGACAATCCATGTGGCCAGACTAATCGTCTTGCGTTGGGTTATCGCTGCCTGATTGATCAAACCGCGCCCCTGGGCTTGCCCATCAAATCGAGCTGCCACGGGCTCGACCTCGGGCGTCAGGTCATGTGTCAGCCACGGAAACTGATTGGCCGCCGAGTTGAGGAAACATCTCTTAAGAATGGCCGCTTGCTCCGCCGCAGGCAGTGTGGGCAACACTCGGAAAAGTTCGATGCGATAGGCATCCTCTTCCAAAGGACTGATGGGGGTTTGGGCATCGATCAAACGACCATACGCCCAAATACTGTGATCAACATAACCCTTCTCTAAGTAAGTCAGCGCCAGTTGACTGCGTAGTAGTTGACGATCGCGCAGGGTGGTTCGCAGCTCAAACGCTGGACTCCGCAGCCAATCGCACAACTGGAACAACTCGCTTGTGGTAGGCTGGTCGATGGCCAGGCTTAGTTGACGCATCAACAAGTTCGACCAATGGTCACATTGGCGCTGTTTCGTGGGATCGTTTAGCACTAGCAAACTAAACTTAAGTGCGTAAGGCTCCAGCGGCTGTTTATGCAATGCGTTCACGATGCTCAACCGAGCTATGTCCGCGTCTAGCTCAAACATGGCGCGGATGCCGTTTTGCTCCCTAAGTTGTCGGGCGAATTCGCTTTCGCTGTGAGCGTTCTGCATGAGCAGTTGTTCGTATCGATTCACGGCCTCAGGCAGATCTGATTCATGAACTGCAATCAAGCACAGCAGGCTTAAAACGCTGGTGTTGGCTGCCCCAGCCTCAGCGGCCTGAGTCGCGCGGCGTTTCAGTTCGGCGAGCTCATGATTCGAAATGGCCAAACGCAACAACTCACTGATCAGATTGGTCGGAAGTATTGCGGCCTCCGGTGGCTGGTTGTCCGTGGGCAGTTTGAACGGCCTGGGCTCTACCCATGGGCCTAACTGCCCAGCAGGCATGCCCTTCACCGAAAGTCGGGCGACCAGGGCCTTCTCGAGCAGCAACTGCAACCGCCGAGGCTCGATACCGCTGTCAACCATAGCCCGCACTTCGTCAGCCAAGTCATAGGGTTTATCAAGCAATTGACTTGTCAAATTCGCTCGGGGCATGATCCCCAAAAATCCTTGCGCCCGCGCCGCCACGTGCTGGCTGCTAACCAGCCGCTCGAGTGTGTCGATGGCCAACGCGAACTGACGACTCTTGACGAGGCTCTTTACCACAGCCATACCGGAATCAATTTGAGCCCTTTTGGACCAATTGCTGGCAAATTCGACGTTGTTCAGGCTCAAGCTTTCGTCGAGCTGCATATTGAGCGCCACTTGCAGCGCATTGGCGAGTTCGGGCGATGCCTGATCGATCCACGCCAGTTGCGTAAGCCCGATGGCCGACGCCAAACGTAAGTTCCTGGAACTTTGGGCGGCGTTTCTGGCGACCTCGGCCAACTGAAAACGCTTCGCATCCAAGCCAACCACATCGCTGGGCAATGTGGCCACGGTCCACAACGCCAACCGCCATTGTGTTTCAGGTGTGATAGCCACTGCACCACTGGTCAACGTCTGGCTTGTTATTGCCTGGCTTGTAACTGTTGAATTTGGAACTGTTGGGCTTGGGACTGTTGGACTTATAACTGTTGGGCTTGTGGTTGTCTGGCCTGGCAACTTTTGATTGGCCAACATCAACAGGCGATCAAGCAGCGCGTTGGATAAATCTTCATCGCCCAAACGCATGGCCAGGTGACACCAGCCCAGCGTCTGCCAGCGTCCGAGCGTGCCGACATCGGTAATCTGGCCATGTAACCTCTCACGCAGTTGCGCCAACAAGTCTGCAGGCAACTGGTCTGCAAGCAATTTATCTGCGGGTAACTGGTCTGCAGGCAACTGGTCTACAGAATCGGCCAGGTTGCGCGGCCAGATGGTGTCGAGCAATGAAACCGACTCCAATTCCCATGGTGCGACATGCACCAACATCGGTAGGACGCTTTTATGCCAAGCAGTCATCTGGTTGGGATGCCAATCCGCACGCATCAGCGCCTCTGAGGCTAGGACGAAGTACTGATCGATGAGTTCGTTATCCAGCCTAACCAGCGACTCACGAACAGCCATGTCGGTTGGCCGCCAGGCCGTATAGATCGACGACTGACGCTTGGGCTGCTGTTCCAGTTGAGCCGCTCGGGTCAGCAGGAGACTGCGAGCCCAAGTTAGCTTGGGATGTTGCATGGCCAACACCACCTGCCTGGGCACAATTGCTGAATAGGTAGTGATCGTTTGTACTGAACTATTGCGCAAAGTCGTTGCCACTTGGCTGTCTGACAGCAGCGAGCGGTGGTTAGATGTGAGCACTGGAGGTAGCTTCATTTGCAATTGCTCAAGCAACTTTTCGGCCTCGCCTTGCATGGCGTACTGCAACATCAGCATATCTCGCACGGAGTCCGTCAGGCTCTGATCATGAGGCAACGCATAGTTCAGGGCGACTTCCAGCAACGCGGTCGCCTCAACAGACTGCAAACCTGCGGCGGCACCATGAATCCCCTGATTACCATGGGTACCCAACACAGCGGCATCTAAATCACTGGTACCCGCCCCAGGGACACCCGATCCACTGGTACTGATCCTTGGGTTCGCGACCAGCTTGAGCAACCGAGCGCGAGCCACATCCGCGGAGCGTTCCACTAGCGGCAAGGCTGCGAGCCTAGTGACCTGCTGACTGACCAAAGTATGTTGCTTGGTTTGGATGGCATGCATCAAGAGAAACAATTGGCAGACGAAATCGTCAGGGCGACGTTGGCAGATTTCGATCAGCTGGCTTTGAAACCGTTCCAAGGTGGGCGGCCGGAACCGCGGATAAAACAGAACGGTCGTAGGCATTCGTGGGGCCTGCGGTGCAGTGCCTGGCAATCGCGAGCGGTTCACGCGAGGTGGTTCCAACGCCTGCAGCAAAAGTAACTCGTTGATCCCGCCCGCTTGAAGCATCTGTTCCAGGACCGCGCGAGCCAACTCGGGTTCATCGGTCAACTTTTCCCACATGAGTTGGATTAAATCGAACCGCTGATGATTAGGATTTTTGGCCCACATCAACAGTAACGATTCGAACTGGGGCAATGCATTTTCAATGTGTGGTAACAACTTCTGCAGCGTTTCATCGCCCACTGCCGCAGCCAGGGCAGGGTGCTGCTGCAACGCATTGGCCAATTGAACACCGACCATTTCAATTTGTATTGGGAATTGTCCGATGGTGGCATCCATTAATTCAGGGTGTCCATCGAGCGCCTGGATTACGGTCACCACCGCCTGGTCAACCTGGTCGCAGTCCATCTCATAAATGGCCCGCTTCATGAGCTGAGCACTGGATAATTCATGATTATCCACCAGATCCATCAACGATTGAGACAATGTGCCTTCGCCTTCGCGCCGCAGCATGCATGCCATCTGCAAACGTTCTGCCGACGAACCGGTGACCAACAACTGTTTGCCCACACCGATCAGAAACGACAAACGCAAGCTTCGATCATGGATTTGCGATTGAAACAACCGTAGCAAGGCTTCATCGGTATTTACTTCGGCATACTCGGCAGCGCGTTGAGCAGAGGACAGAATGCGTTTGGCCAACCGAAAACCAGTGTCGATATCGCCAGCCGCCAATTGTTTCGACATCAGCTCAATCAGCAGCAGCGAGCGTTCGAGATCCTGCCTGATCGAAGGCCAGGCATCGTTCTGGGGCAGTAGACGTTCATCCTTAGCTACCACCTTCCGGTACACCTCGTAACTTGGCAGATAGCTTGGAGGAACAAATACTGAAAAGTCATCCAATAGCAGTTCGCATTCTGCCAGCAGGTTCTTGTCCAGCAGAGTTGCAATCAGAGGTGTATAGGGCGTGAGATCAGCAGTCGATGCCTTCAGGTGCTCGATAGCCGCGATGCGAGCAGATGGGTTATGGGACGCGATCGACCATTCTAAGAGCAAGACCGCTAGTCGTTCTGATGCCTGCGCGTCGACGGCGACGTGCCCCGAGGTGGACTTTGATTTTCCAGCGGACAAGACGGCCACCAGTTCGCTTATAGCAGCATCTCTTTTGCCCAAAGTGTCCAACCATAACGCCCTCAACCAGCCGGCTGGCCCCCGACTAGCCTGTGGCAAAGACTGATCGAGAAACTGATCGGCCTGCGTGTCTTGCTCGAGTAATTCATGGAGTGCGCACCCGGCCAAACGCCGCGTCAACTGCAAATCTGAGTCCGCCGGTTGATCACCCAGTCGGCGAATCTCCGTCAACAGCCTCAAGCGCGCATCGGTGGTTCTTGATTGGCTGATCAGCGCGCGCATCGCGCCTAGATCGTGATGTGTAAACAGATTGGTGGCTTGGAATCGCAGCGTTGAAACAGGTAACCGAATCATCCACTCAGGAGTGGCTTGATCGTTTAGCAACGTCAGCATTTTTAATTGACGTTTCCCGGACACAACTTCGCTGTGCCAACTACGGTCCAGCAGATGCAACACAGATTCAGGAGCCAGCTTCGACAAAGCTCTTGAGGTTAAGGCATTGCCGACAAGAGAACTAATCTCAAATTTACGATCGAAGGCGGACTTCACCAGCGTATCTGTGAGGCTTTCGTCCTGAACACTCAAGGCCACCGAGAGCAACTGCCGAAAGGCCTCTTCGCTGTCCAATACCTGGCATAGTGAACCGAAGATTTCACGTCCAGAATCCGATTGCCCACAGCCGTACTGCGCGACGACTAATTCACAGACAACCTCCAGCGGTGCATAACGCGCGTAACTCCCGAGGCATCGCCAATGGCGCATGGCCATCTCGCGCGCGGCCGTGGGCAAAGCTCCTGTGCCTTGAAAGCGTTGCGAGTTTTCTTTACCCGCTTCGATCCAAAAACTGAGCAAGGCTGCCAATCCATCGCCTCGATTGGCCACATCCTGCATTTCCAGAACCACGGGCTCCAGAGAGCGACTGATCGCCTGTAAACGTTGCACCAGCTGCGGTCCGACACTGGTTTGTCGAACGCGCTGCATTTGCTTACGAAGCAAAGCAGCTTGTGCTTGCTGCTGATTGCTCAGCTGCTGGGGATTCTGTGGCTGGTTACTCGGCCGCCGGCCTGGCATGGGCACGCGAGCCGAAGATCCTGGTACCTTGGCTTTAGGCAGTTCTAGTTCCCAAGCAGATACCAAGGTAAGACAAAATAGTCGCGTGGCTGCCTCGCGTGCATCGCTTTGCGCCAAGGCTAGTTCACGATGACGCTGCAACAGACTTCGGCGCTGACTGGCTTCCAGCACATGGTCCAGTTCGATGGCCAGTGCCAATTGATAGGCATGCACGGGCGATTGACAACGACCAGCAGCAATATGAAACGCCGTCGTCAGTGGAAAGCCTTCGCGCTGTAGCAGTCGCTCGAACAGGTAATTTTGTACGATCACACGGCCATCAAGTACCGTTTCGATCAGTTGCGTCTCGTTGGTCGTTGCTGATAAGCCAAACGATTGAGCAGACAACTGATGACACACACGCTCCCATTGCGCGGGCTGTGATGCGTCACTGGTAGTCCATTGAATACTGGAGGTCGCATGCAATTGACGTATGGCCACCGGCCAGGCGGCACGTTCTTCGGGCGGAAAGGCCGCGATCAAATCGAGAACCAGACTGAACTCACCCTTATGCAGCACTTCGTCCAGCAATGCCAGACGCTGCGGCGACTTCAGCCCCAAGAGGGTTCGACTCAAAACAGCTTCGTCACGTTGACTGTTTTTTGCCGAGATCAGACACTCTGCCAGTTCTTGAAAGTTAATCGTCTGTGGATCCACGGCCAGCAACTGCAAACGCCACTCCAATCTGCGGTCTGATTGGCCGCGAACGTCGGCCAGTTTTATCAGTTGCTCCAACGCAAAGGCACGCGTCGCCGGTCGTTTGGACAAGGCCAACAACAAGGTTTCCGCTTTTTCATGTTGTGATCGCTGGATGGCCATCAGACATTGCCATACGCGATATTCATGCACCAGATCGCGTCGCCGCCAAACGCTATCGAGCAACTTATCCAACTGGTCGAGAGTGCCCATGGTCGTGTGCCATGGCAACAATCGCTGGAGCGTTACCAGACGTTGTTCAGGCTGGTCATGCAGTTCGAACAATTGCCAGCCGTACTGCGCCGCT
>JADLDX010000375.1 GCA_020846515.1 Pirellulaceae bacterium | reverse complement strand
TTGTCGCCAATAAACAAGACCAGCGTGTTTTCGGCCAGCCCTTCCGCTTTCAAGCCGGAAAATAGTTTACCCATCAAGTAATCGAGATACTCGAGATTGGATTTGAAACCTGCCGGCCAGCGCTGGCCGGGATGCTGCGGGTCAGGTGTTTCCAAGTGCGGACCGTGGGTCAGAATGGAAGTGTAATAGACGAAGAAGGGTTGCTCCTTGTGACGACGCGCAAAGTCAATCACGAATTGATTGAATAAATCGGGACCGTAGTCATCTGGCTTGGTCGGACGGTACTGACCGTTTTGGACAATACTGGGATGCCAGAAGCGACAGGTGTTCCCGCCGTTCTCATGCGCCGGATGCTTGATGCCTTCGGGCAGATTGTGATCATAGGCCCACATGCAGTATTCATCAAAACCGGCATCGCGCACCAACGTCGGTAGCTTGCCTGAGAGTTGCCATTTGCCAACCTGCGCCGTCGCGTACCCGCGCGACTTCATCAAGTCAGCGTGCGTAAAATGTTGGCCGATATCGGCTTGAGGGTTACCCGGTAGTGGTTTAAAGGCCGGGTTCGCCATACCCAAGAACCCGTTGTGAAAACCATACTGCCCCGTCATCATGGCAACGCGCGTCGGCGTGCACAACGGCATCGCATAAAATGTCTCAAAGCGTACGCCCTCGGAAGCCATGCGGTCCAGGTTGGGTGTCTTGTGTTTCTGGCTGCCGTAACACGACAGTTCCTTGGCACCCAAATCGTCCGCTAAGATCAGAATCACATTCGGTCGGGTAGCATCCGCAGCTTGCGCTACGGCCAGCGACAACAGCCACCCACAAACGATCAATGCCAGTGAAAGTTTCATCAGAGTTCCGCCTGCGAGAATGGGGTTGGGCCACATCGGCTAGGTAGCCACCGCTGCCAAGCGGTCGAGTTCGCCTTCCACCGTCTGGCGACGGGTGGCTACGAATTCACCGCTTGGGGACGATGGTTGCGCGGTCCACCGTCTGGTGACGGGTGGCTACGGTCCACCGTTAGGTAATTACAGGCAATGGTAGAAGAACTTGGCGCTCATCGCTAGCAGCCTGAGCAGCATTCTGAGTATCAGCTTGTGTGGCCGCCTGTTTGGCCGCTTCGTGGGCGATGCTCTCGTCGACGCGCTCGAGCAAGTATTGGCTGAATGGGCCAAAGTGCAGGTAGAAGGCCATCAGGTTGATACCGTACCGCAGGCCTTTGGGGTTCTTGAGCATGAGCGTCCCGAGTGTCTTCCAGAACGTGCGCCGATACGAAGCACGCACACCCTGACGCCACATGATCCGCCCCAAGGCTCGAATATCGCGGAGGTAATGTCGTACCTTCAGCTTGAGTCGCTTTTGCGAACAATTCAAACTGACCGACACGCGTTGGACTCGATCAAAGTAGGCATCGGGCGAATAGATTTGGGCAATCACATTGCGATAATCACGCAGGATGTCCAGCTTCGGACGCAAGGTCTCGAAGTTCAGTCCCGAACTGCATTGATCACCACGCTCCTGACCATCATCAGCCACGCGATCAAACGTGGTATGCAAGCGGCCTTCACGCGCCAGCCGCCGTGTCAATTGTGTACCCGGTAGCGCGAACAACAAGCCGACCATGGCGATGGGAGTGGCACTGGCAGAGATCAAACCGGTGACACCTTCGGTGACGCTACCGCGTTCACCATCGAATCCGACGATGTAGCCGCAACTGACCCACATGCCATACGAATAAATTTTTTGCAAACTACTGGCTAACTCGCGTTTCGTGTTTTGTGACTTCTGCGTCTGCTTCAAAGTCACTTCGTCGGGCGACTCGATGCCGACAAACACCGTAGCGAAATTCGCGCGCTGCATGAGCGCGAGCAGTTCGTCGTCCGAGGATAAGTTGACCGATGCTTCTGTCGCAAACTCGAATGGGTAACCATGTTTCTCTTGCCACTGGATAAGCAATGGCAAGAATTTTTTAACATCGCGTTTGTTGCCGATAAAATTATCATCGACGATATCGACCAACCCACGATGCCCCAGCGCGTAGATGGCGTCTAGTTCGCGCAGCAGTTGCTCAGGCTTCTTCAAACGTGGTACGCGACCAAACAATTCAATGATGTCACAGAACTCGCAATTGAATGGACAACCGCGCGCAAACTGGACACCAGGAAACAGATAGCGGTCTAACTTCAGCAGTTCAAAGCGAGGTGTTGGGGAAGTGGTCACATCCGCCTTGGCTTCCCCTGGATCATATCGATCGCGCGCCTGGCCAAGTTGAAAATCGTGCAACCATTCGGGCAGTGTCAGCTCGGCTTCGCCCAAAACCAGATGGTTGGCATGTTGATAGATATGCGGACTGGAGGTGGCGTCTGGTCCGCCCACCACGACGGGCTTACCGCGCTCTTGGGCTCGTTTGACGATTTCCAAGGCAGAGATTTGTTGCGGCAACATCCCGCCGGTCAGCACCACATCGGCCCAATCCAGATCGCTGTCCAGCAGTGATTCCACATTACAATCGACCAGCCGCACGTCCCACTCTTTGGGCAACATGGCTGCGACGGTGATCAGCCCCAGCGGCGTCGCTGGATATTTTGCATTTTGGAGATCGCACGTGGCTTTGAAATTCCAGAACGAACGCAGGGTAAATTCGGGATAAACCAGCAGGCAGTGGACCATCGATCAATCTTTGTTCTAGCGGGCATGAATATCCGTCAGATTGATATTAACACGGGGACGCTGACCGCCCATTCTCTTGACAAAAAGTTTCCCCAGGTTTGCGTGGGCGGAAAGTTGCCAGAGCGACGGATTTTGCCGGCTGTGCTGCCTCGGAGCTGGCCTGGGTTAGTTCCGCTGCTGCGCAGCGGCAGAACTAACCCTCCCAGCGCAGCGCCCCGGAGGGTCGAAAATCACGCGTTCAGCGTAGATTTTCGGGGAGGGTGCGTGCGCCGCACAGACGAGTTAGCCGCGAAGTGCTTCATGCTTGGGTTAGCACAGTTGGCCCCCTCCCCGCCTGAGCTGACGCCAGGCGACCCGCCCGCTGCTACGCAGCAGGAGGGTTAGTTTGCGGGTGCTTCATGCTTGGGTTAGCACGGGAGGCCCCCTCCCCGCCTGAGCTGACGCCAGGCGACCCTCCCCCT
>JADLDX010000374.1 GCA_020846515.1 Pirellulaceae bacterium | reverse complement strand
GCGGGTGGTGACCGGATCGGACCGCGGGCGTGTCTACGCCGAACTGCGTCCGCCCATCACGATTGGTCGCGAAGAAGGCAATGCCGTTCAAGTCAATGATGAACGCGTCAGTCGCTTTCATGTGAAGATCCAGGAAGACGATGGCCGGTTGGTCGTTACCGATCTGGACAGTACCAATGGCACGCGAGTCAACGGCCATCCCTGCAATCTCAAGATCCTTCGCTATGGCGATACGATATCAATTGGGCGCACGGTACTGATCGTGGGCACACGAGAGCAAGTTGCTGCCTGGTTCAATGATGAACCTACGCGTAGTTTGCCCCATCGCAACTTCAGCTCATCCGCCGGTGATGATCTGGAAGATCTCGAACTCAGTACCGATATGGATCGCACGCGCAGCGCCAGTCAGCGCACCGAGCCCTGCTTGCCCAAAGGCATGTCGCCCGGCCAGGCAGCCGAACTCCGCGAACTGCTCGACCATCTGCACGAAGGGCTGCGCGTCGTGTTTGATAGCGCTTCGGTCGATGAACAAGCTGGTAAAGTCGTCATGGACTTTCGGTGCTGGCATAGCCTGATCCGTACTCAGACCGAACTGGCTCAAATGATCCGCGCCATTGAAGATCCTCAAGGTACCTTTCCACCTAATCGCGATACCGGGATGTGACTGCCGCTGGGTTCATGATCGCTCAGGGTTTTAGAAGCGGAACGGCGCAAGCCGTCCGGTATATCCCGGTAGCATAGGAACCGGAGGGCTTGCGCCCATCCGCTACAAATGTTGGATTTCACGAGCAAACATGCTTCACAGCGCTGCCGTCACACGTTGACGGGGATTGGCAATGTCAGACCTAGCTGTCCCTATTCCATCAGGGCAGCGTTACGTCCCAGACCTTCGAGCGTCGGGCCTTGCCGGATGGTCCTTCGACATGCAACGTCACGATGAACTCACCGGCTTGCTTGTATGCATGAATCGGATGCCGAGCTTCACTGGTTGTTCCATCGCCAAACTCCCACCGCCACTTGGTAACATCGCCGATCGATTCATCATGAAAAGCCACGCGTCGAGCCTGAGCGTCGATGACTTTAAATGACCAATCGGCAGCGATCGCCGGACGCAGCTTGGGTTCAATAGGCATCAAGCGAAAGGCAACCAGGTCCGAAGCATTGCCATACATGGTCGTCTTATGTGACAGGTTCCAGAAAGCACTATAGCTGGATGCCTGATCATCGTCGTAATCCAAGATGGCCCATGACAGTCCAATCATCTTGTCTTCAACTAACCGGCTGGGCACGGCCCGTTGTGAATCGGGTGGCGCATAATCGAAAGGAGTTATAAAGAATTCCAAAGTCAATTGCCCCGATTCACCATGCTTGAAGTTGTAACGTGTGGCTGCATTGGCATGAGGTAACTCTTTGATCCAAGGCTGCGAACCCCAAACCATTGTCCAATCTTTGCCCTCGGCAGGCGTAAAGATGTGATAGTTTTGCGCGTGCACGCCATGGAACTTGAAATGCGTTTCCAGTTTGTCACGCTCTTTTACAATTGGATGCATCTGCCGAATAAAGGGGCCGCCCGACAGGTCGCCATCAACGACCACTTCGAAAATGTCGTTATGCAAATCTGGGCGTTGAAAGTCCCAGTAATCATCCTGAGCTTCATAAAGAAAATAGAGATGGTTCAGCCCCTTAACCCAGCCTACCTTGACTTTCACATCCAGGTTCTTGGCATCGAACTTATCATCGATACCCTTGACCGTTTCGCGATGCTCTTGCATGCCGATTGTGTACTCCTGGGGTACCAACGACCAATCGTCGGCCAGCCCATCAATCCGTGGGATCTTGTCGGCGGGAAACTGAAAAATCTTGTATTCCACGCCCGGCCGTGCGAGCGATGAAGCCGGTTCATCTGCCCGACCAACCTGCAGAGATACCGCACTGGTCGCATACAGCACCAAGGTCGCGCGGTGCACTATGGGCGCGAGCCGTTTGAGAAACCAACGCAGCGGGTGGCGAGCGATGCAATTCACGATTACCGTCTCCTGAAATGAGTTCTTCGAGTTTTCTCAATGCTATCACCGGCAATACTCTGCCATCTAGGTAAACTGCGACGGGCAAGTCATCTTGACGCCGACAGGTTCCAACGAGTTTACTCCGCAAGAGTGCCTGGATGTGCCGATGATTTGGTTGTGCGGAAAACCCTACATACTTTGAGAGTCTGCAAAATGACACGGAAGTGGCTGGCTGGATTGGCGATGTTGTTGGTTTCCGGTGGGTCCTCCCTCGCTCAAGAAGGTACCCGCAACGGTGCGGTACTGGGCGGAGTCAGTGGCGCGGTCATCGGCGGTATCATCGGACATCAGAACGATGAAGTTCCCGAAGGAGCCCTGATCGGTGGCGCAGTAGGCGCAATCGCCGGTGGCCTGATTGGAAACGCACGCGAACAACAGGTCCGCCAGCGTTATTACCAACCCCAGCCGCAGCGCTGGGCGCCAGCTCCTCAGCCTCATCAACACACTTACAACACTTATCGCACGGTACCATCACGGACGACCACGACGGTGGTAGCTGCCCCCGGTGTGACCATCGCCGACGTGCTGTCGATGACTCGCAATGGCGTGGGGGAATCGGTGATCATTAATCACATCTATTCCAATGGCTTACAACGTCGCATCAGCACCAACGAGATCATCTCGCTGCATCAGCAAGGCGTGACCGAAAACATTATCAACGCCATGCAGCAAGCGCCATTGCGAAACGCCTTTACGGGCAGCCCCACGATCTCGGGCCCCAGCTCGACCACGATCATGACCCCACCCGGCGGTACCGTGATCGTGCAAGAGCAATACGGCACCCCGACCTATACGCCACCGACCACCTATGTCCAGCCGAGCTACGCTCGTCCGTCCTACTACCCAAGCTATCCACAACGCCGCGGTTTCTAGAACCTCTGTGGGCGAATCGCTCCGCGACTCGTCTCTTTGTAAACGAATCGCTCCGCGACTCGTTATGCATCTTCTGTAGACGAATCGCTCCGCGACTCGTCTACAAACCTCTTACTTACTCGTCGTTGCCCAACTGTCGGCCCAATAAAGCCCCGTCACGGAGTGCCGGGGCTACAAAAAGGCCGGGGCTACAAATGGGCAAATCGCTTAGTATTCGCGACGTGTCACAATGCCAGGTTGTGGCACGGGGTACTTGCCGTCGGCGTCGGCTTTCAGCGGTGCATCGCTTTCTAGCGTCAGCTTGTCAACTTCCGGTGCCAACTCGTGCTCGCAATTGAGCATGTCATCGTAGGTAACCGTCTGTCCAGTATGGCTAGCCATACGGCCCATGGCCGTGACAACACTGGCCTTCACGCCGCGTTCCACTTCGTTGTACGGCTTGTCCTCGCGGATCGCAGCGATCAAGTGATTCCATTCCAGTTGATAAGGATTGGGTTCATCGGGTGGATATTGCCAAGCCAGATCGCTCTTGGTCATCTTCTGACCCTTGTAGATTTTGCACTTGGCTGGTGTGTGCGACGCGGTCGAGATAACAGCTGAACCTTTGGTGCCGTGGGCATAGCTGGCAAACTCTTGATGGCAGCCGGGCATCGTGCGACCGTTGAGCAACATCTTCGAACCATCTTCGAAGGTGTACTCCACCGAGTAGCTATCGAAGTTTTGGTCGACGTAATCGCCTCGGAAATGACGACCGCCAGAACCTTTGGCTTCCACTGGCCACGCTTCTTTCATCCAGCAACACTCGTCGATGTTGTGAATCAAGAAGTCGCTAAAGCCACCGCCACTGGCCCACAGGAAGGCGTGAAAATTACGAATTTGGTACATCAGTTCCGATTCGTCCTTGGGCTTCTTGAGAGCCGCGGCCGAACCGGTAGGACCTGCCATGCGATAGGCGCGCATCAGCACGATGTCGCCAATCTCACCGCCTTGAATACGGTCGTGCAACTCTTGACGAGCCACGCAGTGCCGGCACATCAGGCCCACGCCAACTTTCATGTTCTTGGCAACGGACTTCTCCGCCAGTTCCAACATTTTGCGACTGCTGGGACCATCCACGGTCACCGGCTTTTCCATAAATACGTTCAAACCCTTTTCGATGGCGTAGGTGAAATGCACCCAGCGAAAAGCTGGCGGCGTCGCCAGAATCACCACGTCGCCCGGCTTGAGCAGATCCATGGCCTTTTTGTAACCATCAAAGCCGATGTAGCGACGATCTTCTGGCACATCCACCTTCGACTTGTTGCCATCGGCTAGTTGCGTGTAGCTGCTGTTGAGTTTGTTGGGAAAGACGTCGGCCATCCCGACCAGCTTGATTGGTCCGTTGTCGACTTTCAGCGCGTTGGTGGCCGCACCGGTACCTCGACCACCGCAGCCAACCAGGGCAACTTGAATGGTGTTGTCTTCGGCCGCATGCACGCGTGGTGCGGCGGCGGCCACCAGCGACGAAGCCGCCGCTAACATCCCGGTTTCTTTGACAAACGATCGACGCGATACGTCGGCTTTCTCATTGGCTTGGCTCATGAAGCGAGACCTTTCTGAACAGCGGAGGGTGGGTATAAGGGTGTTGGAGTTTCATCGATGGATCAAACAACCACATTCTTCAACGCACATTGTGGTAGACCAGAGGTGATTTTGCAATCAGCTAGGCCCTGGGCCGCAGCTCAATTGACCAAGGATTCGATGCCCTGTTGCTCATGGGGGCCCTCATCTGGCAGCGGCGGAAATCTCAGCCGCAGCAGCGGTGGTGCCACAAAGGTAGTCACCATCACCATAATCGTAGCCGCACTGAACAGGCCCGTATCGAAGACCTGCGTGTCCAGTCCGCTCTGAGCGAAGATCAAGCCGACTTCGCCGCGGGGAATCATGCCAATACCAATCACATCCTTGCGACCTTTGAACCAAAACAGCGAATAACCACACAGGAACTTGCCCACAATGGCCGCCAGGATCAACAGCCCGCCGATGCGCAGCGTCGCTAAATTGCTCGGGTTAAATGGATTTAGCACACTCACATCGACCGATGCACCCACGCACACAAAAAAGATCGGCACAAAGAACTGACCCAATTGAGCGACCCCGTGCTCGATCGCATGGGCCGCTTCGGTCTTGCGCAGCAGCAGTCCAGCCGCGAACGCACCGATAATCATCGCCGATCCCGCACCGTCCGCCGCCCAAGCCAACCCCATCACACAAATCATGGCCATCAACGTCGGTGTGCCCGCAAAGCGGCTACGCTCGATCCAGTTGACCACAGGGGGCAACAACAAACTACCCAGCGTCAGAGTGAGCAACAAGAAACCAAAAGCCGAAGCCGTGGTTTGCACAACCAACAGACTGGTAACTTCTTCGCCACTGGTCAGCTTCTTGATGACCGCCAAGATCACTAAACCGATGATGTCATCGATGACCGCCGCGCCCAAGATAATCTGACTCTCCGGCGCACTCAAGCGATTCAGATCCGACAATACGCGCGCCGTGATTCCCACGCTGGTGGCCGTGAGTGTAGCGCCGGCTACAATCGAAACCAGACTCGGGTAGCCCAGCCAAGAGCAGACGAGATATCCGAGCATAAATGGCAAAGCGACGCCGACGCATGCCACCACAAAGGAACTACCTCCCACCTTCAGCAGTTGTTTCAAGTCGGTCTCCAAACCGATCTCAAACAACAAAATCATCACCCCCAACTCCGACAGAAAGTGCAAGACGGACACATGCGGATCGACAATATTCAGCCAGGAAACACCCAGTATCACGCCCGCCAGCAATTCACCTAAGACACTCGGCTGCCCCAAACGTTTGGCTATCGAGCCACACACTTTGGCCAGCAATAAAACCAGAACCAAGATGCCCAGTATCTGTGTGGTGGTCGTTTCTTCCACTGCTTCAAAACCTTCCAATTTGAAATGAGATGCCTAGCTTAAACCGGCTAAGCAAGCGGCAAAGGCCTGCTTTCCATACGACAGACCTCCAAATCCGTCGAAAGCCGCGACGGACAACCGCGTCCGTCGTACCATGGCTTACTTGGCCAACTTCACAATCACTGCGTACTCTTGGGCCGTCACCGGTTGCACGCTCAACCGCGAGCCTTTGCGCAGCAGGACCATGCTCTCTAACGTCGATACAGTTCGCAAAAAGGCCAGCGTCAGAGGTTGCGCAAATTTTTTCACGAACTTGATATCCACCATGTACCAACGCGGCTTGTCGATCGGGGCCTTCGGATCGTAGTGCGGGTCTTGCTTGTCCCACGCCGTGAAGTCTGGATAACCAGTCTGCACCACCGTCGCCACACCCACAATGGCCGGCTCGTCTGTATTACTGTGATAATACAACACTACATCGCCCAATTGCATTTCATCACGCATCATGTTGCGCGCCTGATAGTTGCGCACACCGTCCCAGTGCGTAGTCTGATCGGGTGCCTGGGCCAGATCGTCGATGCTGAATACATGCGGCTCGCTTTTGACCAACCAATATTTGACCGAAGGTTTCTTTGCCATAGATCGACTTGGAATTGATGTTGGAAATTGGTGTCCGTGCGGTGAGTACGCCGGTCGGCCTTAGGAGCCTTAGGCAACGCTGTGAAGCATTTTTGCTCGTGAAACCCGGCATTTGTAGCGGTTGGGCGCAAGCCCTCCGGTTACAATAACTACCGGGATATACCGGACGGCTTGCGCCGTTCCGCTTCTAATATGCTTCACAGCGTTGGGCCTTAGGGGGTCAGCAACTTTTCGACGTCCGCTATATCTTGCTCAGTCAACTGCCAATCGCCGGCACCGATTAACTCATCAACTTGATCGGGTCGTCTAGCCCCAACGATAGCAGCGGTGACTTCGGGACGGCGAAGCGTCCAGGCGATGGCCAGTTGGGCAGCCGTTTTACCATGGCGTGCCGCGATGAGTTTTAGGCCATCGACGATGGCTAAGTTGTGGCTGAGCTTGGGTTCATTAAACTGCGGATCATTCCGGCGATGATCGTCAGCGGCCAATTGATCAATCCATTGCCGCGTGACCTTACCAGTCAACAAGCCTTTTTGCATGGGGCTATATACAACCACGCCAATATTGTTCTCGCCGCAATAGGGCAGCAGATCTGTTTCAATTCCCCGGACCAACATGCTATAGGGCGGCTGCAAAGAAGCCACCGGTGCGATCTTGCCGATACGCATAAGTTGCTCGCGGCTAAAATTGCTGACACCAGCGTAGCGCACTTTGCCTGATTTAATCAGCGAATTGACGGCCTCCCAAGCCTCCTCGATATCCTCGTCCGGTTGCGGCCAGTGGATCTGGTACAGATCGATGACGTCAATCCGCAATCGTCGCAAGCTATCTTCGACTTCGGCCAAGATGCTCTCGCGTTTGATGCGGATGACGATCTGCCGATTTTCATCCCAACAACGACCGCATTTGGTGGCCACGATGGGCCGATTCTTTAAACCCGCGAGAGCTTGTCCCACGACTTCTTCGCAATTGCCTAGGCCATAAACTGGAGCCGTATCGATCCAGTTAATGCCCAAGTCCAAGGCCCGATGAATCGCTTGAATCGACTCGTTTGCATCCTGTGGTCCCCAAGCAAACTTCCAGTTCCCTCCGCCAATTGCCCAGGTACCCAGGCCAATGCGAGTCAGGTCTAAATCGGTATTGCCAAGTCGCTTTGTTTGCATGCTTCACCTCGTTGGGTCTCAAAATGGCGGCGAGAAAGTGCGTCTCGTGGTTACATCGGTTAGCTGAATTTTTCACAGCGCCATCGACAGGCTTGTGAAATTGGCGTTATTATCGCGAACACGCAAAGACTCGATCTCGCGATCACGCAAAGCTGCGATCATGCGATCTCGACATCATGCCGATGGGCCATTGGTGTTAGCCTGGCCCTTCTGCTGCGTAGACACGTGAGCACAATTTAACATGACGAGGCTGGATTGATTACCTGTGATAGCGTTGAAAAACGAGTTATTCGAACGCACTACAATCTTGGTACACTGTTTTATCGCCTGCTGTGGGGACCGCATTTGCACCACGGTCTGTGGCAAGCCGATGAATCGCCTCAAGTCGCTGCCCGGCAACTGACCGACGAACTCGCGAGACTGGCTAGCATCCAAACTGGCCAGCAGGTCGTCGAGATCGGGTGTGGCATGGGTGGTTCGAGCGTCTGGTTG
>JADLDX010000373.1 GCA_020846515.1 Pirellulaceae bacterium | reverse complement strand
TATTGTTACTTTTCCTACTCGTAGTCGGCATTTCAGTTTGCGCTGGCGGCACCATACTAGTGATGTCTGCACGGCGACCAACCATTGTCGAATCTTCCAAAGAACCACAGACTGTTAGAGACCCGTCCAACCCATATGAGCCATCCGGTATTGCGAATCGTGTGGTGGGCGCTAGAACAGGTTGTGGATTGGCAGGCATCGTGTTCATAATTCTCGGCGGTATGCTGATAGCTGCAGTCCTGGCTTTGGTAACACTGAGGACCAGCGCAGTGGTTCCAGCGCCAGCGCCGCTTCCTCCGCCAGCAACTGTTGTTCAACCGCCGCAAGCTCCAACGACGACATCGACGCCGCCAAGCAATTGACGCCCTGGCAATTGCTGGTGCGTTTTTTCAAAATACGCCATACAGTTGCTTGCCGAGCTTTCGTCGCATCGCTTGGAACAAGTTTAGCCTACTGGATACGTACCAACTGTACGGAGATCGCGCCAATATCCAATGAAGTCGCTGCTGGCTTCAGTGCAAAAGTGCTCGGGTGGAAGTTGAAAATCACGAGCTCGTTTTCACTCATCCGATTCGCGGTGATAGTTAGCTTGCCCGGAGGCATTCTCGCCCAAAAATGCCCGTCCAGATCCGTTTTGACCTTCTGAATACTGGATGAATTGTTGTCGACACTAAGCATTACATCCGCACCAACGATCGGGAGTTGCTTGCCACGTTCGACAAGACGCGCACGAACGGGAATCGTAGGCACCAAAGAAACGTGAATATCCGTTGAGCCCCTGACATGTATTGGAAGGACAAGTGGCCATTCCATAGCCATGGATGGCCAATCTATCCATGTGAGTGAAGCTTTAACTTCACAGGGCGGTTCTGAGGCTCAGTTTACGCGATGATGACAGAAATTCCGAAGGGACATCAGCCCTGTCGTCTGGTGAGCTGGAAAGCCCGTCAATCTGTGTCGTTTCTGAGGGTTTGTTAACGCCACCGGAATAGCGATTATTTGACAAAAAGACTAATAAGTGCTATCATTATGTCACTTATGATGAAAACTTCGCATGAAATGATGCTGGAACTGGGGCAACGCGTCCGGGGACGAAGACTTGCCTTAGACTTGACGCAAGCAGGTCTTGCGGACCGTTCCGGTGTAAGTCTCTCCGTACTCAGATTGTTCGAGCGAACCGGGAAGATCTCGCTTGAATCACTGCTCAAGTTGGCCATTGCGCTAAATGCCACGGGTGAATTTGACGCGCTGTTTCAAACCAATGGATTTGGACCAATCGTCTCCTTGGATGAATTGCTGAGTCTCAACAAGCAACGCAAACGCGGACGGACTCGATGAAGTACATTCCCATCGATGTTTTGAAGGTGTATCTGGCGCTAGGCGATATGAAGCTGGAAGTTGGACGGCTAGCGCTCATTCGCCGCAAAATCTACTTTGAATACTCACCTAGCTTCATAGCCACCGGCCTCCAGATTTCACCGTACAGGCTACCGCTAAAAGCGGGCGCAGTCACGATGAGCGATCCGGTTTTTCAAGGGTTGTTCGGAGTTTTCAACGACAGTCTGCCGGATGGTTGGGGACGCTTGCTACTCGATCGCCAAATTCGCTCACTGGGCATTACTCCGGAGCAACTCGGCCCTCTCGACCGTCTAACGCATGTGGGACGCTTCGGTATGGGCGCGTTGATTTACGAACCAAGCCATGATGGTGCTGCAGCCCATCCTGATCGCATTGATTTGGATCGGATTGCTGAGGAAGCCGTTGAGGTCATCAATGGTGAGGTGGAAGATGTCATCGCCGAATTGATCGAGCTTGCTGGTTCCTCTGCTGGTGCACGTCCCAAAATTATGGTTGGCGTTTCATCGAATCGATCGCACGTGATACATGGGCAACAAGAATTGCCACCAGGGTACGACCATTGGATGATCAAATTTGTAGCCAGCATCGACCAAAGGGACGCAGGAATTGTAGAGTATGCTTATAGCCTAATGGCAAAGGCTGCCGGATTAGAGATGATGCCTACGTGCCTCTTCAAGGCGCAGAAGGATGTTGGCTATTTCGGCGTACAACGATTTGATCGCAACCACAACCAGCGGCTTCATCTACTCTCGCTGGCAGGGCTCGTCCATTCTGACCACCGAGTGCCGGCGATCGACTACGATATGGTTTTGCGTGCCACGCAGTTCCTGACGAAAAGTGCCATCGAGGTCAAGAAAGCATTTCGCCTTTGCTGCTTTAACGTCTTTGCCCATAACCGCGACGATCATGCCAAGAACTTCTCTTTCCTAATGAACGAACAAGGGCAATGGAAATTGGCGCCGGCCTATGATCTCACCTTCGTTCAGGGACCAGGTGGCGAACACTGCACTACGGTGCTTGGCGAAGGAAAATCACCTGGACGGTCGCATTTGCTCGAACTCGCTAGCAAGTTTGGCATTTCCGAGACGGATGCCGCCTTGATCGCAGGCGAGGTCCGATCTGCTGTCGACCTGTGGCTGGAATACGCTGAGCAAGCAGGACTTTCTAAGACGTCTGCTCGCGCGATCGCCAAGGTGATTCGGTAAGCTCGCAAGCGCGAGAGCCCTAACGTACTCCCGTTATGGTTGGGTGCGCATATGGAGCATGATATCGCGGACAGGGGCGAGCAGGTCTGGCACCATGAAGACTTCGTCGCTCGGCAAGTTGAATAGCAACGGCTGTTGGCTTAAGGCACCGCTGGTTTTTGCGGCGTCGTCAATGCCAACTGAGAATGCGCAGCCGCGCAGGGACAGTTCGGTCTGCAACGCTTCGGTCGCTTGTGGATCTTCACTATTAGGATAGTGGATAGCAATAATCGTTAACTTGTCTTTGGGAAATGCATAGCTGATCAGTTGAAGTGCGGAGACTGGGAGCGTACTGCCGTGCACAACCAGAACAGGCAGTTTGCGGTTAAGCCGGTCGATGGGTACAGGCTCGCCATGGATCCAGCGATCAACGTGGTAATCGAGGCTGGGGACGCGTTTGACTAGTTGGCGGCTCTGCACGACGAAGGATCGCTGTCGCTTGGGACCTTGATTCGGCAGTGACTCCAAATGGCTGCCCAGGCAGACAATTTCGCCCAGGTCTGCTGATTGGATGACGCTGTACCGGTTTGTTTCAACCGCCAAGGTCAGCGGTTGGGATGGTGGAACCAGGCTAGTTGCAAATCGTCCGTGCGAGCTTGTCCAGACTGTCAACGGATTGCCCTGATCACGGAGTACTGCCAAGCTATACCGAGCCAATGGATTGCCTTGGCGGTTGACCAGTCGTCCCCTGAGCGCTGTGGTAGGCTTGAGCTCGATCTCGCGGCGGATGGGTTGGTTGGCTGTGGCAACCTTTGGCCCCACACCGTCCGCTGCTTTGGAGACTCCGTACAGCGGAGCATTCAACGCGTAACCGTGCAAACCATGGCCGTCGTAGCGGCCCTCGTCGTATTCGAACGTGCGGGCAGTTCCCCTGCCTACAACCATTGGGTGAGTCGATTCGATGGCGTACACGATTCTATTGGCGGCCTCATCCGTCTTTATCACTAACTGACGAGTCTGGTCCAAGCTATCGAACAGCGATATCGGTCTAGCCAACGACGTGCGCGGCAATATTTGAGGCTCCGGCAACTTGGCATACCACGAATCAGGAGAGACGGTCAGTTTCGGGTCAGCATCGGTTTTGGGAATAGTGACTTGGAAGTATCCGTCGGGTTGAGTGGTCGAAGATGCAAACGTTGTGTCAGCGCTGTGGACAACGATCTCTCGGCCAGGCAGTGGCACATTGGTCAATTTGTCGCGCAAGAATCCATGCACTGTTTGTGGTTCCAAAAGCCTTATCGTGTGTTCAAGGCGATCGTTGGAGAGGGTGACATTCTCAAGCATGATATTGCCAGTTGCTCGCCAATGGATCGTGGGCGGCGATTGGGCTCGATCTACGTGAAGCGTGAATGTCGCATCGGTGGCTTGCAGTCCCAGCTGGTTGACGGAAAAATCAAAAGGCAGCCCGCGCCCTGTGGCCCGCAGATCATCCCACTGGATCGTCACCCTGTCGCCCTTGACTAAGGTAACGTTCATTTTGATTGTCGCGTCATTCCAATTGATCTTTTGGCCATCATGGCTATTCAATTCCCAAGGCGCATATTCGGGATGCCAGACAAGCAGGTTACGTGTGAACGTCCCACCAGCCCAGTCGACGGTGATCTTGCCAGAGTCATCGCCAGGCACGAGCTTCAACTCGGGGAACATTCGGGACAAATCACCCAAGTGACCGAATTTGACTTCGGCGCCTGGAACTGGCTTGCCCGCCATATCAGTTACGGTAACTTCCAGACTCTTCCGCTTGTCAGTTCGATAGGTATTGTCTCGGTTCTCCTGATACTCATCAAAGCCTGGTGGTGCATGATAATCATGTATCTGCGCAGCTGTTGTCTCGGTCGGCAACACGAGCAGCCGCAGTTCGCTAACTCCCAGTTGACTGACTCCCAGTGGACAGCGCATCAAGAATTCACCTTTTTCGTCACACTGGCTACGATCGATGAGCGTCCACTGCTTGGAGCGACTGCCCACTTTCAGCAGCGCAACCTCAGCCCTGGGCACAGCCGCCCCTCGCGCATCGAGGACCCGCCCTTGGCACTCAAAGTCGCTCGGCCACTGCTTGGTCTGAGCAGCCAAGGGCGTAACCACAAGAGAGACGAGTATCAGGAAGGCTGTTGGAATCGCGAGCGATTTCATGTTTAGTTGGGTCGGTGCAATGAGTATCGTATTGCGTCTGGTATTGAGTCCCGTAGGGACGCAGGATTCCAACCCGCGGTGCCAACCAGCCTTCAACGTACAGCGAATCAGCATGACATGGCTGATGAACGTCTGCAACTAGATGCGACACCCAGCACAATAGCACGTTCGAGGTCGGGCTTGGTCTTGTCATGGAGGACGCCTGTACACAGCATAGTGCTTGGCCGATATGCCAGGTTCTTCGTTGCCAACGTTATATTGGGAGGACATCAAGGGGATCGTGTACCGAATCGGAACTAGAAACATAAGCCATGCCCTTCACCGCCCACCACTACGGCACCGACAAACAAGTCTCCTTGAAGCCATCGTCAACGACCAGTGGCACGGCCACCAGCTTGATTTCGTCCAATGAACGAACAGGGAACACGGGTGAATAATCGAACGGTTAAATCGATAGATTGGCAACTGGCCTGTGTCGCTGCCTTTACAATCTTATACCTGGCGGTGGGCATGGTACTGGCTGCCGGCAAAAAGAACTGGGAGTTTGTGTTCTACATTCCGATCGTCGTTTTGTTTGGCTTGATTGCCGTCGCAATCCGGCACAGAGCGAACCTGCCGATGTCACTTTTGTGGTGCCTAAGTGTTTGGGGACTTCTACACGTTGTTGGAGGCGTCATAGAGGTTCCAGCTGGATGGCCGGTCGATGGTGACAAACGTTCGTTCTATAGCTGGGAGATCATCCCTGGCATTCTCGTTTACGACAAACCAGTCCATGCTTTTGGTTTCGGCATTGCCACGTGGGCTTGTTGGCGTGGACTTAGTGCAACATGCGGTGACTCTACTCCGACCGTCGGACGACTAACATTGGCTGTCCTAGCAGGTATGGGTTTAGGAGCGCTCAACGAAGTCGTTGAGTTTATAGCTAGCCAGACGATGGACACCAACGTCGGCGGCTACGTCAACACCGGTGGGGACTTAATTGCGAATATGGTCGGCGGATTGTTCGCCTCGCTGCTAATTGCAATAGCCAGTCGCCTTCGGCCAGCTTCAGAAAATTTTTGATTGCTTAGCCAAACCAGCTACCTCGGGAGTGTGTCAAAGCCGGTCGACTCATTTCAATTCGACAGTCACTTTCTTGATTTGGCCGTCGAATTTGAACGGTCGTCTTTCGAAATAATCGCGGGAAACGGTGGAACCAAGGTCGGTGCCGACATCGAAACTTTCGCTGGCGGTGAACGCGGCCGGCACGGTCATCTTGGCCGTGGTTCGAGCGACCTCCTGGCCGTCAACGCTGAGGACGATATCAGCGGGTGCGCCGGGTTTTGGCGCCTTGAGTGCCGTGTTCACGACAATGGTGTGCTTGCCGGGGGCGATCTTTTCGGCCGACTTCGCTATCGAGCGGTCAATGATCATGAGATTGTATTCAAAGCTCAGATGCCCCTTGTCCATGTAGCAAGTGAGGCCACCACCCGCGCCACCCATCGCGTAGAGCACACCACTGGCTTCCGCGCCGCATTCGAGGTCGATGGTGACGGTGTTGTTGTGATTGCCCAACGCGGGCGCTGTGAACTCAGGCATGCGGGTAGTGGTGCCGTCGAATGTCCATTTCGTGTATGGCGACTTGATGCGATCCTCGGGATGAATGCGCAGCCAGATACCAGCTCCAATTGGGAAAACTTTGTTTTCTTCAGCCTGCGCCAGAAAGAGCTTTTTCATTTCCTCGACCTTCTCCGGATGCTCCTTCGCGAGATCGTGCTTCTGCGAGAAGTCCTTCGTGAGGTCATACAGCTCCCACACGGCTTTCGAGGAATCCCATTGATCGAGTCCGACTTGTGCATTCAGCCAGGGGCTGAGCGGTCCGAACGTGCAAGCGTACCAACCATCTTTGTAGATGCCGTCGCTGCCGTTGTTGTCGAAATACTGAACGTGTTTATTCTCCGGCGCTTTCGGATCGGCGAAACTAGCGGCCATGCTGACACCGTCGATGGGGTCCTGTGGGAAGCCGTTGACTTCCTTTGGGGCCTTGATGCCGATCACGTCGTACAGCGTCGGAACAATGTCGTTGACGTGATAAAACTGCGAGCGAGGCGTCTTGTCGGCCTTGATCTTCTTTGGCC
>JADLDX010000372.1 GCA_020846515.1 Pirellulaceae bacterium | reverse complement strand
TCGCTAAATTACGCAATTCACCTTACAGACGGTCGCGTTCTGCTGACAGATTTTTTGCCACCCGGTCATACCGTGCGGGGCACTGAGTATCGATCTGGTGCCGGTGGCAGAAAGTTGATTGCGTCGCCTTCCGGAGTCGGTGGGATCAGGGTGAGCGATCCTCAGAGCAATCAAGTCATTGCCAACCTCGGAGCTCAGGCGGGTTACTAATCTCGCCCGTTGGTGTGCGCAATAGACGATCACAATTTTGTATTGAAAAGTTCTTTACCAAAATCGTGGGCAGCATGGACCAGCTCCATGCTGTACAATTGCAAGGCTCAGTCGTTCCTGCTGCCCAGTTGCCCGGATTGGGACGCCCGAGGTTCACTCGATCTTGCGGTAGTCGCGCGAATCGGCAGTTACGGCTGACTATTGATTCCATTTGACAAGGCGGCGCTTCTGATGCGACGCTTTTCGTCAATCCACTAATCTGTCGAGAGCGCTTCGCGGCAATGGTAGGGTAACACCAAGTCACTCCTTCCATCGGTCGTCGCTTGGGCAAAGATCTTTGGTGCGGTCGATTTAACGGTACCGAAGATGGTGGCGAACGACACGTCGGCTGCGTCGCGTCCGGTTCCAACGCGTACCAATCCCATCGGGATGGCGGTGCCTGATGGATCGAACAAATACCAGCGATCGCCGAGAAACACTTCGACATAAGCATGGAAATCGGGCGGACCTAACGCTGGGTCAGCCCCGTAGTCGGTACCGGTCACAAACCGCGCTGGTATGCTCAGCGCGCGACACAGGGCGATCATCAGGTGTGCAAAGTCGCGACACACGCCCACCTGGCTGATGATGGTATCAACAGCCGATGTATTGGAGTTGGTCGTATTGGAGGCAAAAGAAACGTGCTCCTGGACCCACTTCTGTATCGCTTGAACGCGCGTATATCCTTGCCACATCTTGCCGAATTGACGGATGGCCAATTTAGACAACCGATCCGATTCGCAGTAGCGGCTCGGGTAGATGTAATTCAACACCGACACAGGCATTCGCGAAACTGGTACTTCGCCAATTGTTTCGGGAGCTGCCATGTGATGCTGCACCTCGACCGTTGCCTGATACCTCACGTGCAGTAGCCCAGCCTGGGCACGCAATCTCGCGTACCGATTGCCCGAGTTACCATCACTAAAGACCTCGGGAGTCACTGATTGACTGAGGCTCAACTTTTCGTCGTACACGCGCTGACAGGCCGTGTGTGCCGCATGCAGGTTAAAGATAAAGTCACAACCTGGCGCTGCGACTTCGTAGTTTAACTCAAGGTCCAATTGCATTCGTATCATGGACGCATCAGTCTAATTCTTCTGTGCCGAGAGAGTTCAAGCCATACGCTAGCCTGCACAAACACGCCTGGGGTATGAAGAGAGTGAAACACACTTAGTGTGGAGTAACGGTCCACAAGCTGCTCATGTGTATAAGATACATCTATCGCGGAACCACGAAACACAGGACACGCATGCTCATTGAACCTTTTCGTATCTTTTGCGTGTTCGAGGTTACTCATTGCCCATCGATCATTCGGCCGCGGCTTAGGTCTCACGCCGCCGCAAACGCTCGCGCCGATGACTGGCTGCCGTGCTAATGTTCTCCGGTAGACCGGGCATCTTAAGCACCTTGGTCAGGTCTTCCGCCGCCTTGTCGTCTTCGTGCAAAGCGGAATACGCTAACGCTCGGTTGTAGAGCGCCATACCCAATACATCGTTGGGAATTCCACTAGCATCGATGGTGGCCGAATAATCTAAGACTGCGCCGGCGAAGTCGCCTTTCTTTGCCTTGGCCATACCACTTCGATATCGTGCCAGGGACTTCGCGCGACCGGAAAACCGACTCAATAGCCAACTTAAGATGCTCATTGCACTCTGCTTGACGTTCTACCACGGAACCAACACTCACCATGCACACTTGTGCGCACGAATGTATCAGATGCCGGGGCGATGGGAAACTTAGCGATTAACGAGCATACCATACGACCACACGCTCCAATTGCGAATTGTGGCTAAGCACGGCGAGTCGTCGACGATGGAGCGAGCCGACAAGCGGCGCATAACCTTGACTTCGATCGAGTGAGACGACGATAGATAGCATGTCGTTGACCGTTGGTTCACGCCCGCATGATATCCACTTTAGCAGCCATAAGCCAACAGGAAAAAGCATGGCCAAACCGCGTATACTCTCCACCACAGACCAACCCTGCCTGTCGGCGATCGCATACATGTACGAAGCAGACATCGTTTCCACAAAACGATTTAGCGGCAAATAGATCTCCGGTCGCATCGCGACCAGCGGCTTTTCAAGCTCTTCAAACTTCATGCGTCCGTATACTCGACCGATGCACGGCGTACTGCCGGTTCCATTGGCCACTTTCCACGCAAGTTTCATCAGCTGCAGGCGCGCGAACCACTGGGATTTGTGTTCGCATTCCGGGTGTAGTCGCGCGCAGTCGACCGCCATCAAACGAAATAGGACCTTGGAATATCCCGTGGGTGATTGCCGATCACTAAAAAACGGTTTCGATTCCTCGGACGCCAGTTCAGCCAACGTCGATGCCAGCTCGATGACTTGGGGATCGGTCATCTTGGCGGTCTTGGCTGCTGATAAAAATCCGGCGTATTGAAGGACATGCACTAACCGACGCACCGGCGGATAACGTTCATCCTGCAATAACTCGCCTGCCAATTCC